>CAZMUK010000006.1:0-40402 GCA_964569415.1 uncultured Luteolibacter sp.
TGATGAGGGTCTGCGGATGGTTAAGGCGTTTCTTTCCAAGGACCAATGTCTCGCGCTGTCTCGTTGGGATGATTTCGGGAATGGCAGGGTCCGGCTCTATGAACGAGGAGACAGCCAGGATTGCTGGATCTTCCGCGGTCCCGTCCGCTCGGTGCGGGGCCCTTTTCCGCTCGGTGTCTACGACTGCGACAACAAGATCGCCTGGGAACTGCGTGAGGCGGGCTACGAAGTATTGAATCCCTCCCTGAGCCTCCGCAGCTACCACCTGCACCGCAGCGGGGTCCGCGGCTACGATGCGGCCAATCCCCCGGATCACGGGATCCGCCGGCCCTTCCTCTATGTGGAACCGGAGAATTTCGGAAGCCTCGCCACCTGCGCCCGCCTCTGGCTAAGGCATAGACCGGGCTACTTCCCCTGGCGATTCACGTGGAGGAAATTTTTGAGAACGCGGATAGGGAGGCCGGTGCGGTATGTCGTCGAGGGGCTGAACCGTCGGGTGGCGAGGCGGTAAGGCGGTGAGGCGGTAAGGCGGTAAGGCGGTAAGAAAACAATTTGAAACCGCGAATTACGCAAATTAAGACGAATGAAGAAGAAACTTTCTGTTAAGCCTGGGAGGTCCGAAGGTCTACTCAGGCGCTCTTTCTAACCTTTGTGCCCTCTGCGTTCTTTGTGGTTACTTCTCTTCCGAAGAATTTGAAACCGCGAATTACGCGAATTAGGACGAATGAAAAATAGATTCTTTGTTGAGCGTGAGTTTCCAATGAGTCTTTGCAGGCGCTCTAAAGATTTGAACCACGGATAGCACTGATTTCACGGATGGGATTCGTTTCCTGTTGAGCCTGAAAAGCCTAACAGTCCCCACAGGCTCTCCCCACAACTTGCAACGCACAACTTACAACAGATTCCCTGTTCCAAGAAACGATAACCGCGATTTACGGAATTCGGAAAAATTTTCACATAGTCTGAAATTGATGACAGCACTTCTTTACAGGGATGAGACATTTAAGATCATAGGTGCCTGCTTTGAAGTGTACAATGAGAAGGGTCATGGATTTCTTGAGACTGTCTATCAGGCTTGTCTGGAGATTGAGATGACGAGTCAAGGTATCCCCTACGAATCACAGACGCAACTGGACCTGTTCTATCGCGATGAAAAGCTTGCTCTAACACTAGTTCCGGATCTGATTTGTTATGGGAAAGTCATTGTTGAATTAAAGGCAGTGAAGAATCTTGAAGATGCGCATCGTGCCCAATTGATGAATTATCTTCGAGCTACTGGGATGGAGCTTGGAATCCTTGTGAATTTTGGCCATTTCCCGAGATTGCAATGGGAACGGATTGTCTTGATCAACAAATAGAACGGCGGGCCGCCTCAAGAATCTGGATTCTCGTTCATCCGCGTGACTCGCGGTTTCCGATTCTTCCTCTGCTCACCCGTTTCATCCTCGTCCTTCCATTGTGACGCGGAGTGTTTTTTAGGATGATTTCCCTCAATCGCATTTTCACTCGCTTCCGCCGCTTTTGGCGCGGGCGGCTTTCGCTGCCCGCATTGCTGGAGCGCTCAGCGGGGGGCCTGGTATGCCCGCTGTATCACATCGTCCGTGACGATGTGCCGCGCTGGTGGGGGTCGAGGTACCTATTCAGGGATCGGCAATCCTTTACCCGTGAGATCGACGAATTGCTGTCGCTAACGAATCCAGTCTCGGTGGAGGATTTGCTGGCCTGGAGGCAGGGGCAGGCGTCACGGCCAAAAGGCTTCCTTCTTTCGTTCGACGACGGCTACCGGGAAATGGCCGATGTGATTGCGCCGATTTTAAAGGCGAAGGGCGTTCCTGCGATCTTCTTTCTTGCCAGTTCGCTCCTAGACAACAAGCAGCCCTTTTTTGAGGATGTGATGGGTCTAATCGAGGAACAAATTCAACGGAATCCACAGGAAGGAGAGAAACTGTTGCGCCAGCAGGGCGTGACGATGGCTCAATTGTGGGAGGGACGGAACCCATATCATCCCGCGATCCCTGCGCTGCGCGAGGCATTTGGAATCGATGCGCAAGGCTGGGTGCGGGACGAGCAACCCTACCTTAGCAGTGCCCAAGTCAGGAAGTTGCTAGCCGACGGGTTCACGATCGGGGCCCACAGCATCGACCACCCACTCTACGCAGGGATCGATCGAGCGGAGCAGGAACGCCAGACTCGGGAAAGCATGGGGCAGCTCGTGAAGCAATTCGGCTTAAGGAATCGACTGTTCGCCTTTCCTTATGGGGAGATCGGGGTAGACCGCAGCTTCTGCATCGATCTGGTAAGAGACGGCGTGGTGGAGATGTTTTTTGGCACCGGCGGAACCACTCGTGATAAACGGGAGCCTCATGTGCTCCAGCGGCTCTGGTGCGAAGACCACAGCCGCCCATTGATGGAGATGATAAGGGCGGAGCTTCTGAAAAGGAGAGGCTAGAGGTTAGAGGTTAGAACGAAGAACCTCGTCTTCATTCGCGTAATTCGCGGTTCCAATTTCTTCGGAAAAATACTAGTCACAAAAAACGCAAAGGTCACAAAATGGGAAAGAGCGCCTGAGTAGACATTCGGACCTCCCAGGCTCGACTGAAAATCTTTTCTTCATTCGTCTTCATTCGCGTAATTCGCGGTTCAAAGTTCTTCGACGAAAGAAAAGCTAGAGGGGAGAGCCTGCGGGGACATTCAGGCTTCACAAGCTCACTAAAATACCTAATCTTCATTCGTCTTCATTCGCGGTTTCATTCGCATCTCATGATCTCCATCATCATCCCGCACCGGAACCGCTCGGGATTGCTGGGGGAGACGCTGGCGTCGCTGGAGGCGCAGACGGATCCGGACTGGGAGGCAATTGTGGTGGACCATGGGAGCTCGGCGCGGGAACGGGAGGCGGCACGGGAGCTGTGCGCCAGGCACCTGCGGGTGCGCTTTCTGGTGAGGGAAGAGGGCCCCGACGGACCCTCGGCCAGTCGCAACCTCGGCCTCAGGGCCGCGGCGGGCGATTTCACCATCTTTCTCGATTCCGACGACCTGCTCGCTTCCAGCTGCTTGGCGGAACGACGCAAGCGCATCACCGCGGAGCCGCGGCTCGGTTTCGTGGCATTCGATGCAGCCCTCTTCGAGGCGCGTCCCGGCGATACCGACCAAAGGTGGAACCGCCTTGAGGGGGCAGTGGATCTGGAGCGCTTCCTGCGATCCGACGCTCCGTGGTGCGTGAGCGGCCCGATCTGGCGAACTCAAGCCATCCGCGACCTCGGCGGCTTTGATGAATCCGTGTTCTATGGAGATGATGCCGAACTGCACATCCGGGCACTTCTTGCAGGGGTTCCCTATCGCAAGGCAACCGATCTCTCGCCCGATCACTTCATCCGTCGTTCGCCGCAGGTGCCCCGGGCCACCCAAGGCATGGATCCAATGGTCGTAGCCTCGAGGATCCGGCGGCTCGAGGCCACCAGCAAGTCTTTGGAGCACCATGGTGCCGGTGCTCCTCACCGTTGTCTCTGGGAGGGACAGTACTTCGTCGAGGCCGAGTTCCATTTGTTCCGCAATCCCTCCGCACAGGCGGCTGCGACGGCGATCCGTGAGGTTCTGGCGCTCTGGCGGCGCGATTGCCAGCCACCGGTCTTCCGTCGTATGGTTGTGGGCGGATACTTCCGGATCGCGCTCCTGACGCGCCAGCGGGCCTACTTTTTGCTTCGAATCGCACGGAGAATGGCGATGCTTGTGCTGCCCATTCACTACTTTAGAAAGTGAATCATGGCAACTGACGGATCCAAGCTGATTGTGCTGTGAAAAGACTTCTCCAACAGGGCCGGCAGGTGGTTCTCGATAGAAGGAACCATTCGCGGATTGCGGAATTTTCCAGGACATTGCCGCACGGAGGACCTCCGATTTTCATTCTTGTGAGTCCGGCTGACTTGCATTTCGCGCCTCTTGCGGTGGTTCATCGCAGCCACCTGCATCGGCAAGTTCTGGTATGCAACGGGCTCTCCGATACGGACATCGGATGGTTGCGCGAGATGTGCCCGGATGTCCCCCTGCTTAGGCTCGATGCCTCGTTGTCCGGTAATGCGGCCTCGTATCTTGCCCATGGGAAAGTGATTGAATTACTGGCCGATTGCTTCCGGGAGCCGTTCTTCATTCAGGATGCTGATTGCTTTGTGCTGGATGATTCGGTGTATTCGGGGTTGAAGATCCCGGGCACGGGGCACTATGCAAGCGGCCCCTATTGGAAGAAATGTCCGGATTGGGAAGGCATCCTCCCGGATACTTTCCTTGTAGGGATCCAGCCCGGTTCCCTCGCACGGACACTACGGAGCTATGGGGTCAACGCCGGAATCTTCGGCGCACCTCCATCAAAGGCTTTGGCCCGTTTGCGCGAATCAGGCCTTGATGCCGACTGGAGACCTGAAGCGGGAAACGGAAAAGACTATTTCGATACCATGCAACTCTCGTGGGTATTGGCGACCCTCGATAGGGAGACCTTCCTCGACACGGCTTTGCCGGGGAATTCACTTCATCATGTCGGGGGAACAAGCTACCTTGCGGCAAGACCTGGGCAGGATCTTTCCCATTGGGACTGGTGGCCACTCAACACGTGCTACACCACGATCCGCATTCTCGAAGGGGGGAATTGGAAGCAGTTGCGAAGTAGATTCGAACATCTTCATCAACGTTTTGGAAATGCTGACAGGATCCTGAGTGATTATCCGGAATTTTTGATGTCCAAGCGCTTTATGGATACAGAGCGCATTTTCGCAGAGTTCGCTGAGCTTTCCTGATCGGACTTGATGGTCATAGTGCCTATCCAAGCCTTGCCTAATGCCAATTTCGAGCGACATGGTTCCCACGGTCAGTATCCTTGTTACTGTCTACAATCGCGAGCCATTCCTCGCCCAGTGCTTGGACAGCATTCTTGCGTCCTCTTATCAGGATTTTGAGGTTGTTGTGGTGGACGATCGTTCCAATGATCATTCATGGAGTATTGCCAAGGCCTATGCGGCGAGAGATCCGAGAATTCGTGTGTTCCGAAACCCCGCGAACCTTGGCGACTATGGCAATCGGAACAGAGCTGCCGAACTCGCGTTAGGCAGGTATCTCAAGTACCTTGATGCTGACGACACCATCTACCCTCATTCCCTTGGCCTCATGGTGGAGGCAATGGAACGCTTTCCGGAGGCTGGCCTTGGCCTCTCCCTAAACCGTCCAGAGGCAGCGCAACCCTATCCTTTCGTAAGCACTTCGCGGGATGTCTTGAGAGGGCATTTTCTTGGGAAAAGCGTGCTTGGCTGCGGACCATCGGCCTCAATCATTCGGAGGGATGCATTCGAGAGATTCGGTGGTTTCTCAGGGAAGCAATTCCTTGGTGATACCGAGCTGTGGTTGAATCTGGCATCCTCCTTTCCCGTTGTCTCCCTGCCGCCGGCCTTGGTTTGGTGGAGAGTGCACGATGGACAACAGATGAGCCTTGAGATGAGACGACCCGAGGTGCTTGTCGACAGGTTTCTGATGGAGTCATCGTTTCTGGGCGAATGTTGCCTTCTATCCGGCGGCGAGAAGCGTATCGCTCAGCGGAGGTTGGCCCGCAACCACGCCCGCCGCCTTCTGTCAATCGCTAGACGAGTACATAGTCCCTTGCAGCTTCTGAGGCTTTTACGCAAGTCAAATATTTCTTTCAAAGATGTTTTGTATGGAATTCTTGGTTATCGTTAGGGCTTTTACCCGAGACAAGCGTTAATGAATCCGCTTATATCGATTATAATCCCAGCATTCAACGCAAGGGAATGGATCGGCAGCATCCTCGATGCGATAGTCGGGCAGTCGCATCCAGAATGGGAATGCATTGTGATCGATGACGGCTCAATCGATGGGACCGGGGACAGGGTCCGGAGAAGAGGGGACTCAGACAGTCGGATCCGACTCATCCGGCAACACAACGCCGGCCAGTCCGCCGCGATCAATCTGGGCGTACGGGAATCCCGCGGGAACTTCATCAAAATTGTCGATGCCGATGATTGGATCAATCCCGGGCATCTGGAATCCCAGATTCGTTCGCTCGAGGGGACCGAAGAGATCGTCTCGTGCTGTTCGTGGGGCTACTTTCGTGCGGGTCCCGAGTCGGCTGCCGGGCGAGTCGAGCATGTTGATCGGGATTACGATGATCCTCTCGAGTGGCTTGTTGACTCGCTTACGAGAGACGAGGGAATGATGGGCGGCTGGAGGTGGCTGATCCCGCGCAGGGTTTGGGAAAAGTGTGGGGGCTACGACGAGCGCTTGAGCCTCAACAATTACTTCGACTTCAGTATCCGCCTGCTACTCGCCAGCAAGGGTGTGCGCTTTGCCCCGGATGCCATTTACGGCTACCGGAAGGGAGTGGCCGGCGCCCTGTCCCAAACAATCAGCATGGTTTTTCGGGTGTGCCTCTCCAAAACCTTGAGGAAATTTACGAATCGGGGCGCTTTGATGGCACCCGCATAAATGCGAAACAGAATCCGCCACAAGCTGAGGGCTCCGATGATTGACAGGATTTTCCAACCAAACGTTTCGTGCAGCACGGGTGTTTGGCCCCGTAGAGCCCATGTCCTCGCTCTGTGGGGCTTGGCGCTCACTCCGGTTTCGTCGATGAATACGATCAAACGCCCTTCGCGGCGGGCTTTTTTAAATGGCGGGCCATTTGTGCCGCTTCCAATGGCGGATCTTCTATTCATCACGCTCGATGGCACGACGTGTAGGGCGTTGGCAACTGAAGCCCATCGCGGCCAGAGCCTTGCTGACGCGCGCCGGATGATGGCCAATCCAAAACTAATTGCGGATCACCTTCGTCACACGCGGGAGTGTCCAAACCTTAGTGGGCATGCCCGCTGCAACGGCTCCCGCTTTGAGGATTCCGGCAAGTTCATGTTCTTGTTGCTCACTCAATGCTCGCTTGCGTCCTATACGGCCTTTGCTGGCCAACGCCTTGTTGCCGCCCTGTGCCCATTCCTTGCGCCAAGGTCCGGCAGACTGGCGGTGGACACCCAGGCGTCGGGCGACCTCCGATGGGGCGATCTCCCTCTCGAACAAACGCACGGCTTTCAACCTGCGCTTCCCAAGGGCGGTTTGGTCAACGGGTTCTTGCAAGGCCATGCGCCAGACCTACCCATCGGCCATATTTTTGCACTCTAAATCGCAGGTCTCAATAAAGCGCATGAGAAAGATTCTTGTCATAACCGAGGGCGATTATTGGTCGGACTTCCGCGACGACTTTCTCGGGTGTCTGGCTGACAACGGCTGGGATTGCGAGATATCCGAAAAACTGCCGCGTTCAAGGTTGATAGACCTACCCTTGCTAGTGTTTGGAATTCACCGGTATCCTGAAATAGTGTACAAGTCGTTCCGCCATGCGGTGGGAGTGCAGACCGAGCAACTCACCTTGCAGCAGGACCTGTTGTCTGGTCGCGCGCGTTCCAACCTCCAGAGGATCCGGACTCTCGCATCTCATTATGACCTGGTATTCGAGTGGAGTGCCGGGGCTTTCCGCGAATGCCTGAACGGCGCGAATATCCGCTTTCTCCCGTATGGGTTCCGTCCGGCTTTGCCGGGCCATGAGCCGGACCCTGTCTACGATGCCGTCTTTATCGGAAAAGTCGACGATCCTCGAGGCAGGCGCAGACAATTTCTTGATGCAGTAGGCTCATCGTTTCGGCTTAATCCGGCGCACGGGGGCCTGTGGGGCGGGGCCCGGGGCGCGGCCATACGGTCCGCCAAAATCGTGTTGAACATACATTTCGACACGACACTTTCCTACGAATCGCCCCGGTTTGCCGACGCGCTGTCGAACGGGAGGATGCTTCTCACCGAGCCTCTTTCGGACAGCTTCCCGTATGTTGCGGAAAGAGACTATGCCACTTTTGAAGGTATTGAGGAGCTTCTCTGCAAGATGCGGTATTTCCTTGGTGATCCGGGAGCGAGGGAGGGAATGGTGGCATCAGCCGCCCAATCGGGCAGTCGCTTTGGCAGGGATGTGATGTTGCCGCTTGCTGTGTGTGAGATCGAGAGAGCCTTCGCTGCGCCTCCCATGTCCGGATGGTTGCGGTCCTTGAGAATGGTTCGCAGCAGCGTGGATCTTTCGGCAAGGTTCTTAATGAACCGGGGGTCCATGCTCAAGCACCGGGTAAACGCCACGCTTGCCGTCGGGAAATGAGATTTCCCTTCCCGGGAAGCCGGTGGAGAGAGTCAAGACTTCCAGGTATGCGCCGCTTTTCCCGGCATCCAGGAATTCGCTGTTGCTCGTAAGACAGCCGAATTCGAGCATAGAAATCCCGAAACTTGTCAAGAATTCCTCGAAATGCTGGATCAAGGGCTCGTCTCAGTAATCATTCCCATGCGGAATGCGGCGCCGTTCGTTGGTGCCTGCCTTTCATCCGTTGTTCGACAGACCTATCAAAGCCTTGAGATTCTGGTGGTTGATGATGGTTCCACCGATGATTCGGCTGCCGTTGTCGGATCCTGTGCCGACGGAAGGATCATGCTCTTGAAAGGACTCGGGAATGGAGCATGTAGTGCGAGAAACATCGGCCTTGCCAGATCCCGCGGCGAGTGGGTTCAGTTTCTGGATGCGGATGACATCCTCGGGGAGGATAAGATACGGCATCAACTCGAGATGCTCGGTGGGGTCGGCGGACCGGCCGTCGCGTCATGCAGATGGCGCCATTTCAGCCAGGTTCCCGGTGATTTGAAGCGCTCTGCCGAGCCCGATTGGAGCGGCGGGAGTGGTATCGAGTTCCTGATCCGCTCGCTCTCAGGGTCCGGAATGTTTCAGACAGCCTGCTGGCTGACCCCGAGGACTTTGATCGAACGGGCGGGCCTGTGGAATGAGTCCTTGGGACTCCATGATGACGGCGAATTTTTCGCGAGGGTGCTCGCCGCTGCACCAGTTGTGTTGGTGGATGTCAATGTAGGGGTCCATTATCGAAAGGTGCCGGAAAGTTTGAGCGGGCGCAGGGATTCAGGTGCGGCGAGATCGTCCCTTATGGTTTCCAAAATCAGGGGAGACACGGTTCTTGCGGCGGAGGATTCTCCTCGCACCCGCGCTGCGGTCGCAACTTCCTTCCTACAAGTCGCTTATGAGTTCCAGTTCAGGGCCCCGGATGTCTCGTCGGAAGCGCTTGATTGTCTGATAGCTTTGGGTGCTGACCCCCACCCGAGGGTTGGCGGTATTGTTTTCCGTAAGTTGATACGGCTCATGGGCCCGGCTGCCGCGTTGCGTTTGCGAAAAATCTGCCTGAACATCAGCACCCGAATCAGGGGCGAGGCCGGGTGACCAGCGGATTTACGGAATTACCTGAAATCAAAATGAAAGATGCAATATATTCCATAATCCGGGATTGTATGAGCCCACGAACACGCAGGGAAATCAAGAGAATCCTTTGTACGATTCGCCATCGCGGGGACCTCGCTGGCCTTGCAACCGCGTTCAAGTCCGATAAGGAAGGTTCGCATTTTTATGCCAGAAGGTACCAACATCATTTCCATGAATTACGCAAGCGGGAGATCCGTCTTCTTGAGATCGGTGTAGGAGGCTACAATCATCCTGATTCGGGAGGGAATTCGTTGCGAATGTGGAAGGCTTATTTCCGGAGGGGCCTGATCTACGGTATTGACATCTACGACAAAACAGGAGTGGATGAGAAGCGCATCAAAACCTTCCGCGGAGACCAGACGGATCCATCATTCTTGCATCAGGTTGCTTCCGAAATCGGTGAAATAGATATTATCATTGATGATGGAAGCCACATCAGTTCCCATGTGATCGCAAGCTTCCGGATTTTGTTCCCGCTGCTCAAGAGCGGGGGCATTTACGCAATAGAGGATTTGCAGACTTCGTATTGGAAAAATGTCGCGGGCTTCGAATGGGGAGGTTCTGAAGACTTGGGCGCCGGACATACCAGCATGAACTTTCTAAAGTCCCTAGTGGATGGGCTAAATTACGAGGAGTTCCCATCTAGGGATTATAAACCATCCTATTTCGACCTTAATATCGAGGCGATTCATTTTTACCACAATCTCGCGTTCATTTGCAAGGGGCCGAATTGCGAGGGGAGCACGGTATTCGGGAAACGGGAATCGGTCCCGGGGCCTGACCACGGGCCCTAAAGGCGGAGTCAGGTGTGGCATGCAGAATCTTGCAGAAATTTAGGGGACTTGGGACGAAGAACTCTTCAGGGCGAGGCAACTTTTGGAAATTCCTCTCCGGGAGGTTAGAGGCCATGTCCGCAATGCCTGGTATGGTATCCGTTCAAGCCAACAATCATCGTCAGACCGGACCTCGGACCTGCGTCTTTTTCCATTATTTCGAGGCCGATTCCTCGTATCGGGACAATCTGGTCTTTTTCCTCAGCTGCGCTTGGACGCCCTATCTTGATTTTTTTCTGGTGATTGCGGGGAATTGCTCGGTCGAGCTCCCGGCCTGGCCCAATTTAAGGATCATCAGGACGGAAAACAGGAACCTCGATTACGGAGGATACTGTGATGCATTGGAAGACGATTTTCTTGTTCAACGATACGAGTTTTTCATTTTCGTGAATTGCTCCACAAGGGGCCCGTTTGCCAGTGGGAAGATTGGGGAATCCTGGCACAAAAAGTTCACTGGAAGGCTTCGGGACGGGACGCACCTCGTTGGTTCGAGCGTAAATGCTTTGTCCATGGATTCTCCGCTTGCTTTTCCGTTCCGCACCGCGTACCCGGCGGCTTCCGGGTGCGTCCACATCCAGACAACTGCATACGCCCTCACTCAGGAGGCGATCCGGCATCTGAAGGCGATTGGATTTTACCAAGTTCGGCCGCCCATGCCGAAGCATGAGGTCATTGCTCAATACGAGATACGCCTGACGCAGGAGGTTCTGGCCCGCGGGTGGGGTGCTGAATGCCTGCTGTCACGTTACCGGGATTTCGAACTCTCACGAAACGGCTCGGACCCGAACGAGTCCTCCTGCAATGGTGATCCTTTGTTTCGGGGCGCGTATTTCGGGGGAACCGTCACTGCCGAGGAAGTGGTCTTTCTTAAAACTAATCGCGATCTCCTTGACGAGTGCAGGCTTGCATTTCTTACCCTCCGGTATCTCCTTGGGATCAGGAGCTCGGTGGTACGGAGTTGGAAACCCTATCGCAGGCTTCGAGTTGGCCAGTTCCTGGCGATTTTTTCCAATCTCGGAAAGTTCCGGGTGAAGATCCCCTATCTTGGAAGATTTAGGATCTTGAGGAACATGGTCGACTCCCTTCGCGGGTAGAATGAGTGGTTTGTTCGGACGCAAAGCATTGGCCAGCCCGATGACAACTTCCCGATTCATTGCCCTTGTGTATTCTTCCCTCCAAGAGAAGGGCTGGCGATCGCAGTGTCTCGCTTATATACTTGTCACCCTTGTTTCCTTGATGCTTTCTCCTCCAACTAATCTCGAGGAAAACCTTGCAGTCCGCGACGATCCGGACGACTGGCATTACTACGAGGTGGTTGCAAGCCAGATCAGGCAGATTGGGCCTTTGGACTATCCTTCTTACTCGCATGAGAAGAAGCGAGAGACGAGGTTGCTGGTACCCGTGCTTTTCAAGGCTCTGCCGTTCGCCCACGGGCCCCGGTTGCCTGTATGTATTTGGGTTTTCCACTGGATCTGCCATTTCTTGCTGTTTCTTCAGATCGTCGCTTTTCAGAGGGAGAGGCTTCCCATGCTTCGGCCTCAATGGCTGTTGGCTGCCTGCATGGGCCTGATCTGGCCTTGCCAGATGCTGCTGGGTGATTTCGGGCCCTCATTTGACGGTGTTGCGATCCTGCTGCTCGTGGCCTGTCTCAACCGGAGATCGGATGCCGTGTGCGTGGCGTTGATGTTTCTGGCGATGACTGTGGACGAGCGCAGTCTTTTCCCGGGACTGGCGATTCTTTGTTTCCGCCAGATCGGGCGGGAATGCTGGATGAGGCCATTCGCACTGGGCGCCTGTCTGTTCGGGCTCTACGCGCTGTATCGAGGATTTCTCACCCATCGCTACGGCATCATGCCGCTGTTTCATGTCTCAGACGATGTGCGACCATTCACATTTGTGACGGCGGATAATATCTATCTGTTTGTGATCGCCACCCTAAATCTGTACAAGGGTGTGTACCTACTTCTGTTCCCTTTGGTGTGGATTTTGCTTCGCAGGCCCGCGGAAGCGGTGGGATCGCCGAGGAACTGGGTGTGGCTCGGGTGCATCCTGTTGCTGACCGGTCTGATTGGTGGGGTATCGCTGAGCGTTGCCGACTTCACGCGGAGCTTGGCGTATTCTTTTCCCATTGCCCTGTTTGCCCTCGCGGGGCTACCGAAGTCCGTGGCGGGAAACAGTACGATTTTCTGGATGATTGCCGGGTTCAATCTCCTTACCCCGACGGTGGGTTACAACAGCGGGGAATCGCTTCACTATTCTGTAAATCTTCTTTCCAAGGTTGCTGCAAGAATCTACAATTCGCCCTGATTTCACTTTTGCCCCGATGAAGACTCTCCTTGTCACCGGCTCCTCCGGGCTGATTGGTTCCGAAGTTTCCGTTCATTTTGTCCGCGAGGGCTGGCTGGTTCATGGGGTGGACAACAACCAGCGGGAGGTGTTTTTCGGTCCGGCGGCGAGCACGCGGTGGAACCAGCGGCGCTTGGTCGAGACCCTGCCCGGATTTGCCCATCACGAGCTCGACATCCGCGACCGCAGGGGCGTGGCGGATCTGGTAGCCAAGCTCAGGCCGGACGCCTTGGTTCATTGTGCTGCGCAGCCCTCCCATGACCTTGCCGCTTCGATGCCGTTTGACGATTTCGACACGAATGCGGGCGGCACCTTGAACCTGCTCGAGGCGTGTCGGCGTCACTGTCCGGAGAGTCCGTTCGTGCACATGAGTACCAACAAGGTGTACGGGGACGCGCCGAACCGAATTCGCCTGATCGAGACTGATACCCGCTGGGACTTTGACGACCCGGAGTACAGGGAGGGGATCGACGAATCATTTCCTGTCGATCAGAGCAAGCATTCGCTATTTGGTGCCTCCAAGCTTGCTGCGGATATCCTGGTTCAGGAATACGGCAGGTATTTCGGGATGCCGACCTGCTGCCTGCGCGGCGGGTGCTTGACCGGGCCCCAGCACAGTGGGGTGGAATTGCACGGATTTCTCAGTTATCTGGTGAAGTGCAATCTGGAACAGCGGGAGTACAGTGTGTATGGGTACAAGGGAAAGCAGGTCCGGGACAATATCCACTCCTCCGATGTGGCGCGGTTCATTGCCGCCTTCATTGCCAGTCCCCGTAGCGGCGAGGTGTACAACATCGGAGGGGGCAAGGGCAATTCCTGCTCGATTCTCGAGGCCTTCCGGATCGTCGAGGAGATCACCGGTCTGCCGCAGAGTTTCCGTTATGTGGATGAGAACCGGATCGGGGACCACATCTGCTACTACTCGGATCTCCGGAAGGCGATGGCCCACTATCCCGGTTGGGGGATCACCCGCTCCCTGCGTTCCACCCTTGAGGAGATTGCAGGCGCATGGAAGGCGCGGGTAGGCTGAGGCCGGTTTTTAGCGAACGCAGCGAGCAACCATTGGCATGAGGATTCTCATTACAGGCATCTGTGGATTTGCCGGCAGTTCGTTGGCACGGACGCTTCTTGACCATTTTGAGGGAGTCCGTATTTGCGGGATCGACAATTTCATCCGGCCTGGCAGTGAGACAAATCGCCTTCCCTTGTCGGATCTGGGGATCCGCATCTTCCACGGGGACATCCGCAATGCGAGTGATCTGGATCCGCTTCCGAGTGTCGACTTCGTAATCGATGCCGCCGCGAACCCGAGTGTTTTGGCAGGGGTGGATGGCATGACCAGTTCGCGCCAACTGGTGGAGCACAACCTGCTCGGCACGATCCATCTCTTGGAACTCTGCAAGCGACACGGCGCCGGTTTTCTCATGTTGAGCACGAGCCGCGTCTATTCGATTGAGGCCCTTGCATCCATTCCCGTGGTGGTGTCCGAGGACGCATTCGTACCGGATCTTCACCAGTCGGTGCCTGTTCCTCTTGGCGTTTCGGCCTTGGGAGTTTCCGAGACGTTTCCCACCACTGCTCCCGTGTCCTTGTACGGGGCGAGCAAGCTTTCCAGCGAGGTCATGGCACTCGAGTACGGCGATGCCTTCGGTTTTCCCGTTCACATCAATCGTTGCGGCGTGCTCGCAGGGGCCGGGCAGTTCGGTCGGGCGGACCAGGGGATTTTCTCCTTCTGGATCAACAGCTACCTGCGCCGCAAGCCCTTGCGTTACATTGGATTCGACGGGCGCGGCCATCAGGTCCGGGACTGCCTGCATCCGTCCGATCTGGGGGCCCTTGTGGCCGAGCAGTTGCGTGCGGGCAGTGTCTTGGGGCGGCAGGAGCGCGTCCTCAACTGCTCAGGGGGCATGGGATCCGCCATGTCACTCAGGAAGCTCAGTGAATGGTGTGGACGGAGGTTTGGTGGGCGTGAGATCGAGGGCGCCGGGGAGTCTCGGCCTTTCGACATCCCGTGGCTTGTGCTCGATTCCACCAAGGCCCACGACTTGTGGGGTTGGAGCCCCCGGAAAAGCACGGAGGAGATCTTGATTGAGATTTCCGATCACGCCGAGAAGCATCCCCAATGGCTGGAGCTGGGAGCTAGTCGCTAAAGGTCATTTTTCCATGAATCACACACCGGACGAGCTTGAGAAAATTTATGATCTGCGCTTTGCGGAGAGTGCCGCCTACCGGAAGCGGGTATGGTCGATTCTCTGCGAGGAGATGTTTCAGGAGTATGCCCCGGCCGATGCTGCGGTTCTCGATCTCGGCTGCGGGTACGGGGAGTTCATCAATCAGATCCGGGCCCGTGAGAGGCACGGGATGGATCTCAACCCTGCGGTGCGCCGCCATCTTGCGGAGGATATCATCTTCCACGAGCAGGATTGTTCCGCGAGGTGGACGGTGGCTCCCGGCAGTCTTGATCTCGTATTTTCGAGCAACTTCCTCGAACACCTCCCCGACAAAGCCTGTCTTCTCCGAACCTTAGGGGAGGTTCGCCGGTCCTTGAAGCCGGGCGGGCGCTTCATCGCGATGGGGCCGAATGTGCGATTTCTCGGAGGATTGTATTGGGATTTTTTGGACCATCATGTCGTGTTGTCGGACAGGTCCCTTGGCGAGGCGCTCGAACTATCCGGTTTTCGGATCGAGAGGATCTACCCGCGCTTTCTTCCCTACACGCTTGTGAATACCCGGCCGGTTCCTGATTTACTCGTGCGGATGTACCTGCGGTGGCGACCGTTGTGGCGTTGGAAAGGAAAACAGTTTTTGGCAATAGCTTCTCGAATTTGATTTCATGAACGACAAGTATCGACAACCGACCCGAATGTCGGTCGTGATTCCCGCGCGGGATGAAGAGGGATGTATTGCTTCGACGGTGCGCCATTTGAGCCTCGAATTGGGTCTTCAGAAGGTTCCCCATGAGATCGTGGTGGTGGATGATGGGTCCAGTGATCGTACTTGGGCCATTTTGGAGGAGTGCATGGAAAACATTCCGGAACTCCGGGCCGTGAGGAATGAGGGAATGCATGGGTTTGGACGGGCCATCACGAAGGGCTTGGACTCCATCAGCGGCGATTGTGTGACCATCATGATGGCAGACGAATCCGACGATCCGCGGGATGTCGTGCGTTATTGGAATGAGCTTGGCAAGGGGGTTGATTGCGTCTTCGGAAGCAGATTTCAGGCGGGGGGCGGCGTGATCGACTATCCGCGGTTCAAGCTGATGGTGAATCGTCTGGCGAACATGTTCATCCGGATCCTGTTCCGGCACGGACTCAATGACACCACCAATGCCTTCAAGGCGTATCGACGGGAGGTGATCGAGGGAATTCGTCCGATCCTCTCTCCGCACTTCAACATTACCGTGGAGCTTCCGCTGAAGGCGATCGTCCGGGGCTACACCTTCACGGTGATTCCAATCACCTGGCGGAACCGCAGAACCGGTGAGGCGAAGCTCAAAATCAAGGAAATGGGAAGCCGCTATTTGTTCATCTGCCTGTATGTTTGGTTGGAGAAATATTTTTCCCGCGGTGATTACAATCGGAAGGATTGAGGATCTTGTGGCGTTGTTTTGAGGCTGACTTCGAGTTTTGCCTACTTCGAGCGGAAACATCCCCCCATGACTCTTTCCTTCATCAGCGACCTTGCCTTGCAGTCACATGGGGGCGGGTCGTATGTCGTTGGGTATCGGTCACATGAGCAGTTGGAGGCGGGTTTCGGGAATGTTCCCTATCGTCACATTCCTCCCGATCCGCCTTGGGTGGGTGGGATGGTTTCGAAGCTGCGGCGGAGGATCCTGGGATGGCCGGGATCCTTTGCGTTTTTCGCGGAGTCGGCCCTGCGTTCCAATGCCCGGCGGGTGGAGCAAGCGCTCGCTGCGAGCGCTGCGGATGCGGTGTTTTTCCGGTCGGGCGCACCTTGGTCGGCTTGGCGGGCGGATCGGCCGTATTTTGTCTATCTCGATGGGGTGTTCCACACCTTCTTTCACAACACCTTTCGCGAGTGTGATTTCATCGGTTCCGATCTCCGGCGGATCTGGGATGCCGAGGCGGGCTTTCTTGAGGGGGCCGAGGCCGTGATGTTCGAGAGTCGTTGGGGCATGGAACGGGCGGTGGAGGCCTATGGATTGTCGGCCCGCAACCTTCATGCGGTCGGCCGGGGAGGTGTGATCGATCCGCCGGAACGCGACGCGTGGGATGGGGAGTCTCTGACCTTGGTCAGTATGGCCATGAAGTTCCGGCAGAAGGGAGGGGATCTCATTGCCGAGGCCTATCGTCGGCTCAAGGAGCGTCATCCTCGGTTGGGTTGGCACATCCTCGGCGGCCCGCCCGATCCCGGGGTGCTGGCGATGGACGGGGTGGTGTACGAGGGTATGCTGCGGCCAGATCTCCCCTCCGATCTGGCGCGGATTCGCGGGATTCTTGCCGGGGCCTTTCTGCTCATGCATCCCACGCGCGAGGACATCAATCCCTTGGTGTTGACCGAGGCCGCGTATTTCGGGTGTCCGGCGATCAGTGTGCGGCGGTTTGCGATCCCGGAGTTGGTGGCGGATGGGGAGAGTGGGTTGTTGATCGGGCACCCCCCGTCGGCGGACGATTTGGTCTGTGCGCTGGAGCGCTTGCTGGGGGATCGGGATCTGTATCTGCGGATGCGGCGGGAGGCCCGGGAGCGGGCCCTGCGGGAGCATCATTGGGACCAGGTCGGCGCGCGGATCCGAGGGATTGTGGGGAAGAAAGAGGGGAGGAGAGGAGAAGAAGCTAGAGGCTAGAGGTTAGAGGTTAGAGGCGAGAATAAGGAACAAGGAACCTTCTTCAAGCACCTCAAGCTCAACAAAGAATGTTTCTCATCTGTGAAATCAGTGTTATCCGTGGTCCGATTCTTTAGAGCGCCTGTGGGGACCGTTGGGCTTTCCAGGCTCAACAAAGAACAAAGCACAAAGAACAAGGAACCTACTGCGCCCCACGCGCCCCTAGCCCCTAGCCTCTAACCTCTAGCTTCTAACCTCTAGCTTCTAGCTTCTAGCTTCTAGCTTCTAGCTTCTACCGCCCTACGGACTTCTCAGGCTTAACAAGGAACAAATGCCCCATGAGCGAAGCGAATGAGTGACACTTTGGACAGGACAGGTGCTGCTGGAGGCGGGGGGCTTGCGATTGGATTTCTCGGGGCCGATTGGTGGGGGAGTGACGCGCGGGCGATGGCGGTGGAGCTGCGTCGGCGCGGTCACATCGTCATTGAGCGCAACTACGAGGACTACCTGCCTACCAAGTGGCGCAGCCCCTTGCTGCGTGGTGTGCGGAGGATCCTGAGGCCGTGGATGATGGCCGAGTACAACCGGGCGGTGGAGGAATTGCTGCGGGTGAGAGGGCTCGACATCCTGTTGGTCTTCAAGGGCATGGTTCTGGATCCGCGGACCCTTGCCCGGTTCCGGGAGCGCGGTGTTGTTTGTTACTGCTTTTATCCCGATGTGAGTTTCCGCGATCACGGTGACAACATCCCGGGCTGCCTGCCTTTGTACGAATGCGTATTCACTTCCAAGAGCTACCATATGGACGATCCCTGGGTGCTCGAGCGGGCAAAGAAGCTGGTCTTCGCCCCGCACGGGTTTGATCCCGAGGTTCATCGTCCGGTTGCGGCAGGAGCGGGAGCGGACTCTGCGTATGCCTGCGACGCTTCGTTTGTCGGGATGTGGTCGCCCAAGAAAGAGCGCATCTTGCGGGGCCTGTGCCGGGCCTTGCCGCAGCTTGATTTGCGGATCTGGGGGGGTGGTTGGCAGCGGGCCTGCGAGGAGGTCCGTGTGCGCTGGGAGGGCAGGGGGGCTTTCGGCGACGAGGCCTCCGCCGTGTATGGTGCTTCGCGGATCAATCTCGGTTTGTTGAGCGAGGCCGGCACCGGCACCGCAAGCGGTGACAAGACCACCGCCCGGACCTGGCAAATTCCAGCGGCCGGTGGGTTCATGATGCACGAGGACAGCACCGAGGTGCGTGAAGTCTTTCGGGATGGAGAAGATGCCGTGCTTTTTTCCTCGGTGGATGAGCTTGTTTCCAAGGTGGAGGCCTATCTTTCGGACGAGGCTGCGAGGAAGCGGATTGCAGCCGCCGGGCGGGAGGCCGTGCTGCGGGTGCCCTGCACCTATCGTCGGGCTGTTGATATCATTCTCTCCCATCATGCCGCGCGCGCCGCGGATCCTGCCGCTGTGCGGACGATGCGGGCTGCTTATGTCGGCGTGCTGGGCGACGGCAGCACCTCCGCGATGCGCGCCGAGGCCTTGAAGCAGCTCACGCCGGGATCGGACTGGGATTGGGTAGATACCGATCAACCCATGCGCGAGGCCCCGAGATGGGCGCAGACGCTTGCCTTCCGGTTCCGTCTCGGTCCGGTGGTGGGGCGGGTCGACCGCCTCGTCGCCGCGCGCACCGAAGGCCGCCACTACGACTTGATCTGGGTCGACAAAGGCGTACTGCTGCGTCGGCGCGCCATGGCCGCCCTGCGTCGGGCAACCGCCCGTCTCGTTCACTTCACCCCGGACACCGCTTTTCATGCCAACCGCTCGCGGTTCTTCCGCAGGCACATCGGCAACTACGATCTGCTGGCCACCACCAAGTCCTTCGAGATGGGTGAATATCGCGAGCGGGTCGCGCCGCGGAAGCTGTTCCTCACCACTCAGGGCTACGATCCCATCCTGCACCATCCCGCCGACCCGCCGGTGCTGCGTCAGCGGGAAGTTGCCTTCATCGGCCTTGCCGAGCCCGACCGTGAGAAGTGCGTTGGCGAGTTGTTGCGGGCAGGGGTTCCGGTGCGCTTGGGGGGGATTGGTTGGGAGCGTTTTTTGGCTCGGTGGAAGGATCACGCCGGGTTGCAATTCCTCGGCAGCGGTTTGTTCGGAGAGGATTATGCGCGGGTGTATCGCGAGGTTTGGGTGGGTTTGGGCTTGGTGACCAAGCGCTTTGGCGAGTTGCATACCACGCGCAGTTTCGAGATTCCCGCCTGCGGTGCCATTCTCGCCACCGAGCGCAACCCTGACACCGGGGAATTTTTCCGGGAGGGGGAGGTTCTTTTTTTCAAGGATCATCGTTCCCTCGCCAAGGAAGTCCGTCGCCTGTTCGACAGCGCCAGCGAGGAAGAGCTTGCGGCGATCGCGCAGGCCGGGCGGGAGCGGGTCGTGGCCGAGGGCCGGGATTACCCTTCCGTGCTGCGTGGAGTCCTCGCTGCGGCGGGGGTGCGTTCTGCGAAGGAATCATGATTCTCATGTATCATCATGTTTGCCCCGAGGAGGCCGTTCCTCCGGAGGGGCGGCGGGCCGAACTCGCCGGTTGGGAGTACCGGGTAGCGCCCACTGCTTTCGAGGATCAGCTTCTCTGGTTGCGGGGCAAAGGCTACCGCTTCATCTCCCTGGCCGAGTATGTGCGGACCCTTCGCGACGAGGGGCGGGTTGCAGGGAGGTGCGCCGCCGTCACCTTCGACGACGGGTGGCGCGACAATTATCTTCACGCCTTTCCGGTCCTGCGTCGGCTCGGGATTCCCGCTACTTTTTTCATCGTATCCGGCGAGATGACCGGAGTGCCATGGTCCCTGCGGATGGATTCCGCGATGCTGCGCGAGATGATCGAGGGGGGCATGGAGATCGGCGGCCATTCGCGCAGTCATCCCAATCTCGCCGCCTTGCCGGATGATGCCCTCGACGACGAAATCCGCGGCTGTCGGGAGGATCTGATGGCAGTGGTTGGCGGGCCGATTCGTTTCTTCGCCTATCCCGGGGGGCGTCATGATCGGCGGGTGATCAATGCCTGTGTGCGGGCCGGGTATGAGGCGGCTTGTTCCGTGTTGCCTTGGGGGATCAACGACCGGGACAGTCTGTTTTCCCTCAAGCGCGATGTGTTGGGCGGCAAGGACGGCTGGTGGCGGGATTCCCTCGTTGCCAGTCCTGCGGGTCGCCTGTTGTGCCGCACATTGAGGAAATGGAGATGAGGGTCGCCTTTGTTCATCAGCTCCCTTTGGAGATCTATCCGCCGGCGTGCAACGCGCTCGCCATCCTTTCCCGGCAGCCGGGGATTTCGGTTGCAGCCTGGTCGAGCGAGAACCACCGCGGTCTGCCGCGCTATGCCTCCTCCGCACACGCCTTGCGTCGGCCGGCCTATCCCGCCCCCGCGGAGGGAGGCGGGTTCTTTGGCGGCGTTCGGCGTTTCGTGGGATTTCTCCGCTGGCATTTCCGGACCGCCTCCGAAATCGCCGCATGGGAGCCCGATGCGGTGATTTCCATCGAGCCGCATTCCGCCTTGGCCGTGTGGTGGCTGCTCAAGTGGCATCGCTCCCGCACGCGGTTGTTCATTCATCATCACGAGTACTACGCCGCAGCCGACTTCCGGAGGTCGGGCAACCGCACAAGCCGGATTTGCCGGTGGTTCGAGGTGCGCGGTTTGTTTCCCGCGGCCGAGTGGGTATCGCAGACCAATGAGGACCGGCTCCGGCTCTTGCGCGAGCAGGTTTCCGGACTGGATGCGCGCGTTTGCCGGGTATGGCCCAACCATCCGCCCGAGTCCTGGCTGGGGAAAGCCGCCGCCTTGCGTGCCGCGCAGTCGCCTGATGAGGGTCCGTTGCGTTTGGTCTGCGTCGGTTCCCTTTCTTTCGAGGACTGCTTCGTTCGCGAGATTGTCGAGTGGGTTGCCGCGCGGCCCGGCCAGGTTTCCCTGCATCTTTGCGGGCACAACATCAAGCCCGAGGTCTGCGAATGGGTGGCGGGGCTGGGGGCGGGAAATGTGTGCACCGATGCCGGGGGCCTGGCCTACGGGGAACTGCCCGCGTTGCTGGTGCGTTTCGATGTCGCCTTGGTTCTCTACCGCGGCAACACCCTCAACTTCACCTACAATGTTCCCAACAAAGTCATCGAAGCCCTCGCCTGCGGGCTGGAGGTGTGGTATCCGGTGGAAATGAGCGGCATGGATCACTTTCGCGAGGCCCATCCGGAGCTGCCTTTGAGGAGGGTGCATTTCCGTGCGCTCGATGAATTCGCGGTGCCGGAGCGCGGGCGGCATCCGGCGGTGGGTGAATTCAGTGCCGAGCAGGCGATCAGCCCTTTGCTCGCCGCGCTCCGGGGAGGGGAGGAGGTGGTTCCATGAGGATCCTGCGTGCGACGCGGAATGCGCGAGTCTCGGCCTCAGGGCGGGGTGGACTGGGCCAATTGCTCAGCCGCACCCGTGCCGTGCTCGAGAGTCGCGGGGCCGGGGTCGGGACTTTGGCCGTGGTGGTTGCAGTCGGGGTGCTTGGCTGGTTGCAGATGGCGCCCAAACTGCTCCTGGTGCCCTTGTTGCTGGGGGCGGTGCTCTACGAGTTCCAGAAGCGGATCGACCAGGGCCTGCCCCTGATGCAGCTCTCCGCCTTGTTGGCGGTTCTGCAGTGGACCGTGGGAGCCTTGTTCGCCTTTCGGACCGATCTCGTCGAGGGCCGCTACGCGATGTATGTCGAGGAGGACCTCTACTACAGCTATGCGCTGCCCGGCACCTGTGCGTATGTGTTCGGCCTTCTGGCGGTCGGCTCCTCGGTGCGGCAGCGGCCCCTCTTGCGCTTTGCCAACCGCGATCATTTCCCGGCGATGGGCTTCGCCCTCAACTTCATCGCGATCGCGGCGGGGATTGTCGCTCCTTCCGTGCCCTCCAGCCTTGCCTTTGCGGTCTATGTCTTCTCCCAACTCGGCTACATCGGCGGCATTTATTTCCTCTTCTCGCGCAGTCCCTTTCGCTGGCCTTTGTTCCTTGCCTCCTACATCACCCTGTTCAGGGGGGCTGCGGCCGGAGGGTATTTCCACGACGCCATCTTGTGGATCATGCTCGTCTTCTCCTACGCCTATGGCCTGAGGCGGCGCGATGCCACCCAGAAGGCCCTCATCCTCACGGTGGCGGCGTTGTGCCTTTTTACCCTCCAGGGCATCAAGCAGGACTACCGAAAAAGCGCGGAAAAAGGCAGTGCCTCCCTGCTCGACCACATGGCGGGCTTCTGGACCAGCAGTGACAACTGGACCAGCCGCGACATGCTTTCGAACGTGGTCACCCGCCTCAACCAGGGGTGGATCGCCTCGGCGGTGATGAACCATGTGCCGGCCAAGGAGCCGTTTTGCGAGGGTGAGACCGTCAAGGACGCGCTCGTTTCCTCTCTCCTGCCGCGCTTTCTGTTTCCCAACAAGAAGCAAGCCGGCGGGCAGGACGGGTTCATGCGTTTCACCGGGCTGGAGATCGACAAGAAGACCACCTCGATGGCCATCAGTCCGCTGGGTGAGGCCTATGCCAACTACGGACCCGTCGGCGGCATCCTCACCATGCTGCTGTTTGGTTTGTTCTTCTCCACACTCTATGCCTTCATGTTGCGGTATGCCGTGCGGCAGCCGACCTTCCTGTTCTGGATCCCGCTCATTTTCTACCAGGGAATCAAGGCCGAGACCGAGTTCCTCACCGTCATGAACCAGATCGTCAAGGGCACCATGGTCGGGTTTTTCCTGCACTGGGCGCTCGATCTCACCTTCTTTTCGCACATTTACAAGCCGGCTGCGCGCAAGCGCAATCCGTGGCAGCGTGGGGTTGCCGTGGGCGGCGGGGATCCCGGTGGAGCGGAGCGCGGCGGGGAAGAGATCGCCGGTGGCGGCCTGCGATGAGGGTAATCCACCATCAGCGCAGACCGGTCGGCGCGCAGGTGAGCATCGAGCGCCTGTTCCGAAGCATCCGCGCCGCGCTGCCCGCGGGTGTGGAGGCTCGGTCGGCCATTTGCCCGTGGCCGAGCAAGGGTCTCATGCCGCGACTGCGCAATCTGCTGCATGCCCGGCGGGTCGCGCGGCAGGAAAGGACCGAGGGAGTGGGTGCCGTCGTGCATCATGTGACCGGCGATGTGCACTACCTCGCGCTTGGCTTGCCTCGGTGCGGATTGGTGCTGACCATTCACGACTGCGCGCCTTTGCACCGCCTGCGCGGCGTGCGGCGGGAGGTGTTGCGCCGGTGTTGGTATGTGTGGCCGGTGCTGCGGGCGCGGGTGGTCACGGTCATCTCCGAGAGTACGGCTGCCGATTTGCGGCGTTGGGTGCCGCGGCGGGCGTGGGGAAACATCCGGGTCGTGCCCAATGCGGTCGATCCCGGATTTGTTGCGGCGCCAAGGGTGTGGGTGGAGGGGAAACCGGTTTTCCTGCAGGTAGGCACCGGGTGGAACAAGAACCTCGAGCGGGTGGTGGAGGCCTTGGAAGGCATTCCCTGCGAGTTGCGGGTCATCGGTCCCTTGGAGCCTGCCCGGTTGGCCGCCTTGCGCGGGCGGGGGGTGGAGGTCACTGCACTCGGGACCTTGAGCGATGAGGAGGTATGTGCGGCCTATCGCGACTGCGATGCCGTGATCTTTGTTTCCGAGTTTGAGGGCTTCGGCATGCCGGTCATCGAGGCCCAAGCGACGGGTCGGCCGCTCATCACCAGCGACTGCGAGCCGATGCGCAGCGTGGCCGGAGAGGGGGCCTTGTTTGCCGATCCTTTCGATGTTTCCTCCATTCGCGAGGCGGTGCGCCGTGCGATCGCCGATGCCGAATTGCGGGAGCATTTGGTGGAGGAAGGGTTCCGCAATGTCGCGCGCTATCGGCCTGAAGCGGTGGCCGCCGCCTATGTGGCTGCGTATCGCGATGCGCTCGTCGAGGGATCCGTTCCATCATGAAGGTGCTTCTTTCCGTTGCCAGTTTCGACAAGGCCTACGGCGGTCCGGCGCGATCCGTGGCCGGCCTTGCCTCGGCCTTGGTCGAGGCCGGGGCGAGGGTTGGCATCTGGGCGCCCGACGGATCCGCGCCGCGTGCGGAGCGATCCTCCGGGGTTGAGGTGCTCACGGGCGGGATCGGGTCCTGGTCCGGCTCCTTTGGCAGGCCCGACATCCTTCACGACAACGGCATCTGGCTGGCGCACAACCATGGTCTCGCGCGGTATGCGAGGGAGTTGCGGTTGCCGCGGGTGGTCAGCACCCGGGGCATGCTCGAGCCTTGGGCCTTGCGGCATCGCTGGTGGAAAAAAAAGCCCGCATGGTGGTTCTATCAGAAACGCGATCTCGCCGCTGCGTCCGCGCTGCACGCCACTTCCGAGGCCGAGGCCGCGCACTTGCGGGAGTTCCGCCTGCCTCCGGAAATCCTCATGCTGCCCAATGGGGTCCGCCTGCCGGAGGCGGCAGGTCCCGGCATGTCCGATACCGCTGATATGCGGGACCCCTCGATCCGTACCGTTCTTTTCGTCGGCAGGCTTCATCCGGTCAAGGGCCTTGATTCGCTGCTGCGCGCCTGGGCCTTGCTGCGTCCCGCGGCATGGAGCCTGCGATTGGTCGGCCCTGATGAAGGAGGGCATCGTGCCGAGCTCGAGCGCCTCGTGGCGGTGGAGGGGATGGGCTCGGGTGTCTCCTTTGCCGGGATCCGGGAGGGCGGGGCCCTGCAGCGCGAGTATCGGCGCGCATCCTTGTTCGTATTGCCGAGCCGGATGGAAAGTTTCGGGATGGCGGTGGTCGAGGCCTTCGCCCATGGTCTTCCCGTGATTACCACCGCAGGCACCCCGTGGCGGGGGATTGGAGAGGAGGGGTGCGGTTGGTGCTGCGACGGCTCCGTCTCCGGGCTTGCGGCGGCATTGCGCGAGGCGGTGGCCCTGTCCCCTGACGAGCTTGCGCGGATGGGAGGCCGCGGGCGGAAACTGGTGGCAGCGCGCTACGACTGGAATGCGGTGGCAGCCGGATTTCTCGATCTGTACAAGCGTCTCGCGGCGGGCGGGTCAGCCGTCATCGATTCCCCATGACATCCATTCTCGGCATCAATGCCTATCACGGCGACGCCTCCGCGGCCCTGGTGGTCGACGGAAAACTGGTTGCTGCCGTCGAGGAGGAGCGATTCAACCGCATCAAGCACTGGGCCGGTTTTCCCGCTGAGTCCATCCGCTGGTGTCTCGAGGCCGGGGGCATCGCCGCGCGGGATCTCGACCATGTCGCGATCTCCTTTGATCCGCGGGCCAACCTCGCGCGGCGGGTCGGCTTCGTGCTGCGGCATCTTCCGTCGCCGCGGGCCGTGCTCGATCGTCTCGCGAGGCAGGGCAAGACCCTCGGGCTCGAGGAGCAGTTCGCTGCGGCGGTCGGCAGCGAGCGCAGCGCCCTGCGGGCGCGTTTCCACCGCATCGAGCACCACCACACCCATGTCGCCGCCGGGTTTCTCCTCTCGCCCTACGACGAGGCTGCGGTGCTCTCGGTCGACGGCATGGGCGATTTCGCCAGCACCCTTTCCGCGCATGGGACGGGAACATCGTGGCGGGTGCTCGACCGCGTGTTTTTTCCGCACTCCATCGGGTTCCTGTACAGCGCCATCACCATGTATCTCGGCTTTCCGCATTACGGCGACGAGTACAAGGTCATGGGCCTCGCCCCGTACGGCGAGCCCGAGTTCGCCGATTTTTTCCGCAGGATGATCCGGCCCGCCGGCGACGGCTTTGAGTTGAATCTCGATTACTTCACCCATCACAAGCGCGGCATCCGCATGGTGTGGAACGACGGAGCGCCGGTGGTCGAGCCGTTCACCAGCGCACGCCTTGAAAAGGAGCTTGGTCCGGCCCGCAAGCCCCGCGAGGAGATGAGCAAGCGGCACGACAACATTGCCCGGTCCCTCCAGCTCGTCACCGAGGAAATCCTGATTCATTTGCTGCGAAGGCTGCACGACAAGACCCGTTGTTCCTCGCTTTGTCTCACCGGCGGGGTCGCCATGAACTCCGTGGCCAACGGCAAGATCACGCGCGAGACGCCGTTCGGTCGGGTGTACATCCCGGCCGGCGCCGCCGACAACGGCACCTCGTTCGGTGCCGCATTCCATGTCTGGAACCGGACCTTGGGCGGAAGCCGGGGTTTCGTGCAGGACCACGCCTACTGGGGATGCGAATCCTCCGATGCCGCGTGCGAGGCCGCGATCCGCGAGGCCGGGCTGCCCTACCGGAGTTTTGCGGCGGGTGAACTCGTCGACGAGACCGTGACGAGGATTCTCGACGGCAAGGTCATTGGTTGGTTCCAGGGGCGGATGGAATTCGGCGCGCGGGCGCTGGGCAACCGGTCCCTGCTTGCCGATCCGCGGCGGGAAGATATGCGTGATATTATCAATTTGCGGATCAAGTTCCGCGAAAAATTCCGTCCCTTCGCCCCGAGCATCCTTGAAGAGCACGCCGACGGGTGGTTTGAGGGAGCCGAGGACACCCCCTACATGGAGAAAGTGTTGCCGATCCGGCCGGAGAAGCGCGCCTTGATTCCGGCGGTCACGCATGTCGACGGCAGCGGGCGGCTGCAGACCGTTTCGGCGCGCACCAATCCGCTGTACCATCGCCTCATCACGCGCTTTCACGAGCGCACCGGCGTGCCGATCCTGCTCAATACCTCGCTCAACGAGAACGAGCCCGTGGTGCGGATTCCGCGCGAGGCCATCGCCTGTTTTCTGCGTACCGACATGGATGTGCTGGTGCTCGGGAGTCATCTCATCGACCGTCACGAGCCCGGTTTTCCCGCGGAGTTGCGCAGCCGCATCGCGCCCCGGGCCTGAGGGTGGCGGCGGGAACTTGCCTTTGCGCCGGGGACCGGTCATGTTGGGCGGGTGCGGATTGTCTTTCTGAATCAATACTACCCGCCCGATCCCGCTCCTACCGGAGTGGTGCTCCGGGATTTGGCGGGTCAGCTTGCCGGGAACGGTCACGAGGTGACCGTTCTTTGCGTTTCCGGGGATCGCACGGAGGCATCCGCCGCTGCGGAGTCGGCGGGTGTGCGGGTTTTGCGGGCTGGTCGTCGGCGCTTTGGCAAGCGCGGGCATGTCGGCAGGGTGCTGGATTTCCTATCCTATCTTTGCGGCGCCTGGCGCGCCTTGTTCTCCATGCATCCGCGGCCGGACCGGATCATCGCGATGACCACGCCTCCCATGCTTTCGGTGTTGGTACGGCTCGCGTCGCGTTTTCTCGGAGCGGGTCACGCGCACTGGGTGATGGACCTTTATCCCGACGCGATGCTCGCGCACGGCATGCTGCGCGAGGGATCGTCGACCCACCGTTTGCTCGCCGCCTTGTCGCGTTGGGGCATGTCCGGCGACCGTTGTGCGGCGGTGGTGACGATCGGGCCCGATATGGCGGCCCGGACCGCGCGGTTGCTGGGGCGGGCCGGTGCGGATGGGGCGGCCGATGTGCAGGGTGGATTCGTCCATGGGGAGGTCGCCGGCGTTTCGTGGGTGCCCTTGTGGGCACCTGCGGCGCTTCATCCCGCGGGATCCGTGGGACAGTCGGAAGATGCCGATGTCGGAAACGCCGTCGCTGCCTTGCGTCGTGAGCGGGGCTGGGCGGAAGGAGAGACGGTGGTGATGTATTCCGGAAACATCGGGCTGGGTCATCGTTTCGGCGAGTTTCTTGCCGCGGCGCGTGCGTTTCGCGACCGCCCCTTTCGCTTTGTGTTTTGTGGTGAGGGAGGGCGGCGGCGGGAGATCGATGCCTTTGTGCGCGGGAATCCCGGCCTTCGTTTGCAGGTGATGGATCCGGTGGCTTCCGGAATGTTGAGGGCACATCTTCTTGCGGCGGATGTCCATCTTGCCTCCTTGGAAGAAGGGTGGGAGGGAGTGATGGTCCCGAGCAAGTTGCAGGGAGTGTTCGCCTGCGGGCGGCCGGTTGTGTTTGTCGGGCCTGCGGGTTCCTCGATCGCGCGCTGGGTGCGCGACAGCGGCGGCGGATGGGTGGTCGGGCCGGGCGACGCGGGCGGGGTGGTTGCCGCCATCGACGAGGCGGGCGATCGCGCATGCCGGGCCGCCAAGGGAAGAGCCGCGCTTAAGTGGTCTTTGCGTGCATTTGATCGTGCGACCAATGTCGGTCGGCTTGTCCGGTGCTTTGGAGGGGATCCGGGTCGGGTTTCCGGGAAGGACGGGACAGGCTCGTAAGTGCTTCCGGGCCGCCGGTGATTTCGGGCGCTCTCGGGAGAACCGATTTCGGGCCTAACTGATTTTTCTGGACTTTCTTGGGGGTTTTCCGCTACGAAAAGGGGAGGGGTAGTTTTCCCATCCTTTTGACAACGGGACGATGTGGCAGGAACTGATCATCTTGGGCGTCGGCGCGTTGGTGGTTTCTCTGGTACTCAACCGGGTGATGATCCGCCTCGCCCCCGTATTCGGCCTGATGGACCGTCCGGGAGAGCGGCGGGTGCATCGCGAACCCGTCGCGCGTGCCGGCGGTTTGGCAGTATGGCTTGCGTTCCTGATCGTGGCGGCGGTGGGCATCGGAGTATTCCACGAGGGGCGTGCGGATGATGGCAATCTCTCCTGGAAGTGGTATCTTGCCTTCGCGCTCAGCTCGTCGTTGCTGGTGGCGGTGGGTGTGGTGGATGACCGCCGCGGCTTGGGCGCGTGGATCAAGCTCGCTGGGCATGTTCTTGCGGCATCCTTGTTCTTTCTGTTGTGGCCGGTGCGCACCGGATTGTTTCCGGGGAACTGGCCGATATTTGCCGACTACGCCCTTTTCGTCGCGTGGGCCGTGTTGTTGATCAACGCCTTCAACCTGATCGACGGCCTTGATGGTCTATGCGGCGGGTTGGGTTTGCTCTCCTGCTGTGCCTTGGCTGCGTTCGCCTTGGTTGAGGGGCGCGCCGATTCGGGAGTCCTGCTGCTGGTCATGGCATGCTGCGTTGCCGGGTTCCTGCGCTACAACATCAGTCCCGCGCGGATTTTCCTCGGTGATGCCGGGTCCATGCTGATCGGGTTCTTTCTTGCGACCGTCGCTACGGAGGCCGTGGGGCGCAAAGCTGTGCTTGGGATGGTCCTACTGCCGATCGCGGTGGCCGGGGTTCCCTTGTTGGATGTGTTGCTGGCCTTGTGGCGGCGCGGGATCCGGCGGGTGGTGGACGACCTCAGGAAGAGCCCGGTTTCCAAGGGCTTGTTTGATGCCGATGCCGATCACCTACACCATCGTATGCTTGAGGTGATCGGCTCTCAGCGCAAGGCAGCGGGTCTGTTGCACCTGTTGGCCGTGTTGTTCACGGTACTGGCGTTTCTGCCGATGTTGTTGGGCGACCGCCTCATCGGGATTACGGTGGTCGGTTTTCTGGTGGTGGTGCTCAGCGGCCTGCGGAGTCTTGCGCGGGTGGAGCTCGAGCAAACGGGAAACATGGTCGTGCACATGGCGGTGAGAATGCCGGGCCGGAGGCGGTTATTGGCCATGACCATGTTCATCTACGATCTGCTGGCGCTGAGCGGAGCCGGTATTGCGGCATTGGCCATCGAGACCAATCTCCTCACGCGGCGTGAGGATGCGACAGATCTCTTCAAGTTCGTCATTCTTTTCGTGGTGCTCGGATCCGTGGCCCTTCTTGCATCCAAGGTGCATCGCAGGTTGTGGTTGCGCGCGACCATGCGCGATATCTTCGTCATCCAGCTGTGGATGGCAGGGGCGGCGCTCGGGACATTTTCCTTGTTCAGCTTGATGGAGGCCTCGATGGAGTGGAGTGCCTTGCGGATGACCTTGTTGTCGTTCCTTTTTAGCGCGGTGGCGGTTTCGTTGCCGCGAGCGTCGTTGGACTTGTTGCGCGAGTTCGGTCTGGCGGCCCGGCACGGAAGCATCAAGGGAGAGCGCGAACCGGTGGTGGTGGTCGGCGCGGGCAACCTCGGGACCTTGTTTCTCGACCACCTCAAGTCGAGCATCCACGACCTCTATCCCCGGCTGAGGATTGTCGGGTACATTGACGAGGCCGAACCCTTGCACGGGCGGCGGGTGCGGTCCTTTCCGGTGCTGGGCGGCATCGGGTCTTTGCCGCGACTGGTGCGGGAGAAGGGCCTGCGCGGCGTGATCGTGGCGGTGCGGGACCCGGAGCGGGACATGGTTGAACAGCTCAAGGCCTGTGCCGCGGAGCATGGTCTCCGCTTGTACCGGTGGAATGTGGGTTTGGAGGATTTTGAGTAGGACGCGCGCGAGATTTCCTGCATATTCGTCCCATGCAAGGAGCGGGGTCGGCACGGGCGGGACAGGTGTCGCTGCTGGTGGCGGTCTGTCTCTGGGTTCCGGTGATGGCGGCTGCGTCCGCCGAGTGGAAAAGCGGCGGGTATTATGATTACGGGTGGCTGGTGCCGCCGGCAGCCTTCTGGCTTGCGTTGCGGCGTTGGCGCGAGGATCCCGGTCCGGCAAGGTTGCCGGGGTGGCGACCGATGCTCGCGGTGGCTGTCGTGTGGCTGCCGTGGATGTGGTGGCTGCGGGTGTTGAATCATGCGGATCCCGGGTGGAGGCTGCCGATGGGCGGTGCCTTGTGCACTGCCTTGCTGTGCAGCGGGCTGTGGCTTGGAATCTGTCACGGGCGGCGTTTCCTGGGTGGCATGGGATGGTTGGGGCTGCTTTGCATTTCGGCGGTGCCGTGGCCGAGCGGAATGGAGACCCGTTTGGTCGCGGACCTGACGCGCGCGGTGGTGGGGACGGTGGGCGAGGTCTTCCGTTTGTCGGGCGTGCCTGTCGAGACCCGCGGGCAGACGCTCCTCTTGCACGGCATGGTGGTGGAGGTGACCGACGGGTGCAGTGGCGTGCGTTCGCTGCAGGGTTTTTTGATGACAGCGTGTTTTTTCTGTGAGTTGTTCCGGCTGCGTATGGCGCGGGGCGTTTTGTTGCTGGTGGCGGCGGTCGGCACGGCGTGGGGCGTCAACACGCTGCGGGCCTACGGACTTGCCCGGATTCGCTTCAGCAGCGGGGTCGAGGCCTTCGAGCGCTTGCATGATCTTGCAGGGTGGGCCGCTTTCGCGCTCAACGCGGTGTTGTTCTGCGGAGCGGCATGGTTCTTGTCGCGTACGGCGCGGCGGGAGGTGGCGGGCAGGGGAGGTGGTGCGTGACTTTCGGGTGGTACAGGCTGCCTGCCGGGTGGCACCGGTTGCCGGGATTGGTGAGGGTGGGGCTGGTGCTTGCCGGGCTTGGTTTGGTCGCGCTGCCTGCGTGGAAGTGGGGTTGGCCTGCCTTCCGCGAGTGGAGGAAGGTGAGCAACTTGCGGGAGGCCGAGCGGGCTCTGGCTTCAGGTGATGCGGTGGCTGCGCGCGATTTGGCGATGTCCGTGCTGCAGTCCGGGGATCCGGCGATTGGTGCATTCCGCACGGCGATCGTGGCGATGCAGCGTTTGGACGATCCGCGTGCGGAGGATCTTGCGTGGGGGCTTTTGCGGCATCGGGACGCGCGGCGGGACGACTGGTTGACGGGTTTTCGGAGCATGACTTCGCATGATCCTCTTGCGCGGGTGGGAGCGGTGTGGGCGGGACTGCCGGCGGAACTGCAGCGTGATCCGGATTTCGCGTTGCCGTTTGCGCGGAGGTTGCATGCGGAGGGGCGCAACGGGGAGGCGGTGCGCGTCTTGCATGATGCGGACGCGGGTGCCGGCGGCAGGGGAGATTGGGAGCGGGGGGTTGCGCGGATCCTTGTTGGCATCGGAAGGTGGGAGGGACTGGAGGAGGTGCAACGCAGGGTGCTGGCCGGCCTCGGGAAGGGTGGGGAGGAGGCGCGGGAATGGTTTCGGATTTTCGAGGAGATCCCGACGATGGCGTTGGAACCGGGGACCTGTGTGGGAGTGGGTGACTGGTTGCGGGGTGGGGGCAGTGGGGATTCGGATCGCGATGACCTGGCGGCGGCAAGGATCCGGTATGTTTCCGATTTCCCGGGAAGGTCCGATTTCATCGAGGAATCGGTGAGTAAGTGGAGATCGGAGCGACCCGGCTTGCTGGCGGAATTTCTGATTGCGATCGGGCTGCACGGCAGGGTTGCGGAGGAATTTTCCGAGGAGGATGCACGCAGGGATGCGAGGGTATTCCGCGCCCTGCTGACGGCGTTTGAGCGGACATCGGAACCGGCACGCGCCGCGCGGTTGCTGGATGCGGATCCGGGGGTTTTGCCGAAGGCGGAATGGAATGTGCGGCGTGCCGCTGCTGCGGATCGGGAGGGGCGCGCCGGCTTGCGGGACGACGTGTGGGAGGCTGCGTTCCGGGAGGCGGCCGGGGATCCGCGGACATCGGCGTTGCTCGGCCTTCACCAGCTTGCGTCGAAACATGGTTTGGAGGCGCAGTCCGAGCAGGCCTTGATTGAAGCACTGCTGCGCGGGCGTGGTCCCTTGCCGTTGCATGAGGACTTGAGGAATTTGGTGATTTCCCTGCGGCGAAGGGGGCGGGAAAACACCCTGCTGAGGATCGCAGCGGTGTACAAGGTCATCGAACCGGGAAACCCTCGCGTGTTGTGCCAGCATGTGTACCTGCGATGCCTGCTGGGTTTGGTGGATCCTGAGACGGCTGTTGAGGAATTGAGGCCCCTGCTTGCGGCGTTTCCCAAGGAATTGGCGGTGCGCTGTGCGATGGCCACCGCTTTGCTTGCGGATGAGCGGGCCGAGGAGGCGGAGAAGGTGCTTCAGGAGGCCGATGTGACGGATCCCGATTCCCTCCCGCCATCGGACAGGATCGTGTTCCTCGCGGTCGCCCGTCGCCGCGGGACCATACCGGCCGACGATCCACGATTGCTGGACATTCCCTGGCCCAGTCTCCTGCCCTGCGAGCGGGTGAACTTCGGGCGCTGGCTCGGGCGCCGGAAGCCCGAGTAAAACGATGGTCGGCAACCGGGCATGGTGACATCGACGCGGGCAAGGTCTTCTGCAACTAAAGCCCGGACCCATGAGCCGAACGAACGACGAAATTCCGCATTCCTTGCATCACGAAACTTCCCGTGCTTTCTTCACCCACTCGCGATGCATCGAAGAGACTTTGTCGTATTTCTGATGTTTGCCGCATGCAAGAAGTCCGACGGGGATGCTGAAGATTCCGGAATGGTGAAACCGCGAAACGATGTTGTGCCCGGAACCGAGCGTGCGCGTCGCGCCGCCGAGCGGGTGCGCGGCGGCTTGCAGGCGGATCTGGCGCGACTGGGATTGCGGGTGGGGAATCCCGTCTTTCTGCGTGCCTTCAAAGAGGAGGAGGTGCTTGAGTTGTGGGTTTTGCAAAAGGAATCCGGGCGTCATGTCTTGTTTCGCAAGTATCCGGTGGCGGCATGGTCGGGTTCGCTCGGTCCGAAACTGGCCGAAGGTGACGGCCAAGTTCCCGAAGGATTCTATGCGGTGGGCCCGGCAGCGATGAAGCCAGACAGCGATTTCCATCTTGCCTTCAATATCGGATATCCGAACGCCTACGATCGCCACCACGGACGCACGGGAAGTTTCATCATGATTCACGGCAACCGTGTTTCATCGGGTTGCCTTGCAATGACCGATGAAAAGATCGAGGAGATCTACACCCTCTGCGACGCGGCCCTGCGCGAAGGCCAACCCTTCTTCCGCGTGCACATCTTCCCCTTCCGAATGACCGAGACCCGGATGGCGGAAGCCGCCGCCGACCGTTCGATCGGATTCTGGCGGGAGATCCAAGCGGGGTATCGTTGGTTCGAGCAACACCGCGTGCCTCCCGAGGTCATTGTGCGGGACGGAGCATACCGGTTTTCGGCCGGAGATTGAGGGCCTCCCCGGAGACTCCGGCGGTACCCGCCGGAAACGCAAGAAATGTGAAACAATCCGTGGCACGAACAGTGTAACGCGGGGGGATCGATGATCCGCTTATCGGCCATGTCGCCGGACACCGGCAGTTCGTGGAATTCGACATCGCCGGGGAGTACTTCAGGCAATCCCATGTCGCCAACTGCTTCACGAATGTGCTGGAAGGACAGCTGCGGTATGCGAAGGAAAAGGGCGGCAATGGCATTTCGGTCCGTTGCAACCGCTACGATCATGACATCTGGGGCGAGGCGCAGGAAGCCAACCTCTGGTTTCTCGGCCTGAGGGCCTCGGGCAGGATTTCCGGCGAAGACGAAGCGTGGCGTACCTATGCCCGCGAGACTTTCGGGGAAAAGGCCGCCGCCGCCATGGAGCGGGCGTTACGACCCACCGGCAAAGCCATCGCGGAGGCGCTTTGCATCGATGCGGAAACCTTCGGCGACGGCCGTTCCAAAATCCCGGGATTTGACCAGATCAAGATCGGCGGCCGGGCCCCGCAAGGAACGAGCGCCTTCGACCGCAACTGGGCGGTATGGCGCTGGAATCCCTCGCAAGTACCCGCATACGAGTCGCTCAAACACGGAGACCCCGCTGTCATCGCACGGGAAACCAAGGGTCTTGCGGAGTCGTTGGAAACTGGACGAGAACCGTTTCCTTTGCGAGGCGCAGGGAGAGATGTCCCTTGCCTGCCTCAAGCTGCGGCGGACCCATCACACCGAGGATGGAGCAGAGAAGGCCGCACTCAACGGGGAGATCAAGGAGCATCTACGGAAACTCTCCGGCCTTGATGCCGCGGCGGGTCCCCAGGTGGATATCGTCCCCTGGCGGGGCAGGAACCACATTCTCAGGCGGGGTGAATGTCTCGATATCCCGCTATGGATCCTGATGTTCCGGAAATACGCTGGAATCGACTGACCCCCGGACGCCGCGATCCCATTCGGCTTGCGCCCCCGCGGGCGGGAATCTAGGGTCCCGGCTTTCCCGCCACGCATGACCCACCGGATTTTCGTCGAAAAACGCACCCCATTCGACGCAGAGGCGCGGGCGCTTTTCCACGACCTCCGCGAGTCGCTCGGACTGGACGGCCTTCACTCGGTGCGCGTTCTGCAACGCTACGAGGTGGAGGGATTGACGACAACCGAGTTCACCGCAGCTGTCGCGGGCATCCTCTCGGAGCCACAGGTCGACGAGGTGTTCCAAGAGTGGAGACCGTCCAGCGGCGAGACCGCCTTCGGAGTCAGCTACCTGCCGGGACAATTCGACCAACGAGCCGACTCCGCCTCGCAATGCATCCAAATTCTCACGGGAGGCGAACGACCGGCGGTGGATTCGGCACGGATCTTCGTCCTGAAAGGGAACCTTTCGCAAGCGGATGTCGCCGCGGTGAAATCGTTCGTCATCAATCCGGTCGACTCGCGGGAGGTTCCTGTCGATTCTGCGGGGAAAGCCATGCCGCCGGAGGTTCCGCCGGATGTGGAGGAGATCACCGGATTCCGCACCGCCGACCCGGCGCTGATGCGCGAACGATTCTCGTTGGCAATGTCACTGGCGGATGTGGAGTTCTGCCAACGGCATTTCCGCGAATCCGAGGATCGCGATCCCACGGTCACCGAACTGCGCTTGCTTGACACCTATTGGTCCGATCACTGCCGTCATACCACCTTCCTCGCGGAAATCACCGAGGCCACCTTTGAGGACCCGGAAGGGCCCGAGGCCGCGGCATGGCGTGACTACCTCGCCCTGCGCGAACGCATCGGCCGGACCGACCGTACCATCTGCATGATGGATATCGCGCTGGCCGCCATGCGCGAACTGAAAGCAACCGGGGAACTCGACAACCTCGAGGAATCGCAGGAAATCAACGCGGCCAGCATCATCGTGCCGGTGACCGTCACCGGGCGCGGGCAAGCCGGGGTCCCGGCTTTGGAACACACCGAGGAGTGGTTGGTGATGTTCAAAAACGAAACCCACAACCATCCAACCGAGATCGAGCCTTTCGGCGGTGCCGCCACCTGCATCGGAGGCTGCATCCGCGACCCGCTCTCCGGCCGTGCTTATGTCTATCAGGCAATGCGCGTGACCGGCGCGGCCGACCCCCTCGCGCCGTTTTCAGAGACCCTTCCCGGGAAACTCCCGCAGAAGCGCATCTGCCAACTGGCGGCCCGTGGCTACTCGTCCTACGGCAACCAGATCGGGCTGGCCACCGGTCAGGTAGCCGAGGTCTACCACCCCGGCTATCTCGCAAAACGCCTCGAGATCGGCGCAGTCGTGGCTGCGGCACCGCGCTCGCAAGTCGTGCGCGGCAGACCTGTTCCCGGCGATGTGATTCTGCTTCTCGGCGGCCGCACCGGGCGCGACGGCATCGGCGGCGCCACAGGATCATCGAAGGAACATACCGAAACCGCTCTCGAAAACTCGGCGGAGGTCCAGAAAGGGGATGCACCCACAGAGCGGAAAATCCAGCGTCTGTTCCGCGATCCCGCCGTGGCCTCGCTCATCAAGGTCTGCAACGACTTCGGTGCCGGCGGAGTTTCGGTGGCCATCGGCGAAATCGCGCCGTCGTTGCTGGTCGACCTCGACCGCGTCCCGCGCAAATACGAGGGGCTCGACGGCACGGAGCTGGCCATTTCTGAATCGCAGGAACGCATGGCCGTCTGCCTTGATCCGGAGCATGCAAACGCCTTCATCGAGGCAGCCGCGCGCGAGAACCTCGAGTGCGTAAAGGTCGCGGATGTCACCGACAGCGGCCGATTGGTGATGAATTGGCGCGGAAAGACGATCGTCGACCTCCCGCGGATCTTTCTGGACAGCAATGGTGTGACGCAACGCGCGAAGGCGTTCGTCGCGCGTGGCAGCCTGCCATCGTGCTCCGCGATACCGGGAAGTCAGGGAATCTCATCGCTTCCGGCAATCCTCGGCTCTCTCGCCCACGCGTCACAACGGGGACTCGGCGAACACTTCGACGGATCCGTGGGGGCCGCCACCGTGCTCTGGCCCTTTGGCGGCGAACGACAACTGACACCGCCGGACGCGATGGTCGCCAAGCTGCCGGTGCTTTCCGGTGAAACCGACGCATGCACCCACATGGCATGGGGCTTTGATCCCCACCTCTCGGCGGAGTCCCCCTTCCTCGGTGCGGTCTATGCCGTGACCGAATCCGTTTGCAAGGCGGTCGCTTCCGGCGCGCGCCTGCGCGATGTCCGGCTTACACTCCAGGAGTACTTTCCGAAACTCGGGGACCAACCACGGCGCTGGGGTCTGCCTCTGGCATCACTGCTCGGTGCGTTCCACGCCCAACAACGCCTGCGTTTGGCGGCCATCGGGGGAAAGGATTCGATGTCGGGCTCCTTTCAAGACCTCGATGTGCCCCCCACTCTGGTTTCGTTCGCACTGGCGCCCGGCAAGGCATCCCGCGCGCTCTCACCGGAATTCAAGAGCGCGGGATCCGCGGTATCGATCATCACCGTGCCGCGCGATGACAAAGGCTTGCCGGAGTTTGAAGCCCTCACCGCAATCGCTGATGCCCTTTACGGACTCAACCTGCAGGGTCTCTTGCGCTCCCTTCATCACATCGGACGCTGCGGCATCGCCGCCGCAATCGCGAAGTGCTGCTTTGGAAACCACATCGGCTTCGAAGCGGACGAAGGAACCGCGGAGCCTCCGGATTTCCTGTGCGAGGCGTTTTTCTCCTTCCTGATCGAACACGACCCCCTGTCTTCCGATTTGCTCGCGGCGGCCCTGCCGGGGTGCGGAAGGATTGGCCGCACGGTCCACGAGCCACACCTGCGCCTTCCCGATGGTGTCCATCTGCTCGCGGACTTGCGCGAAGCGTGGGAATCGGTGTTCGAACCCGTGTATCCCACCCGACCCCCGGCCGAAATCGTGGCATCTCCGCCCCTTTGCGTCGATGCAGCACCCGCGCCCTCCGCCGAGAAAGGGAGTCCCCGCGCCGCGCGACGCGCCGCGCCATGCAGCCGACCTGTCGTGGTGATCCCCGCGTTTCCGGGCACGAATTCCGAATACGACTCGGCTCGCGCCTTTTCCGAGGCCGGAGCCGGTCCGGAAATCCTGGTATTCCGCAACCTCGACGGAGCGGGAATCCGCGACTCCCTGCACGACCTCGCCAAGGCCATCCGGCGCGCGCAGATCCTCATGCTCCCCGGTGGTTTCAGCGCCGGCGACGAACCCGATGGCTCTGCGAAATTCATCGCCACCGTGCTGCGCAACCCGCGGGTGTCCGATGCGGTGATGGATCTGCTGCGCCACCGCGATGGACTCATCCTCGGGATCTGCAACGGCTTCCAGGCACTGATCAAGACCGGGCTCGTGCCCTTCGGGGAAATCAGACCGCCGGAACCCGACTCGCCAACGCTCGTCCACAACGACATCGGCCGGCATGTCTCACGCTATGTCCGCACCCGGATCGAAAGCGCACGATCCCCATGGCTCTCCCTTTGCTCACCGGGCGAAACCCACATCGTGCCGGTCTCGCACGGCGAAGGGAAATTCACCGCAACGCCCGCATGGATCGCACAGCTTGCCTCCAGCGGGCAAATCGCCACCCGCTATTGCGATGGCAATGGAACACCCTCCATGCACCCCGACTTCAACCCGAACGGGTCCCTCCACTCCATCGAAGGAATCACCAGTCCCTGCGGCAGGGTGCTTGGAAAAATGGCCCACTCAGAGCGGAGTGGCAAAGCAGTCGCCTGCAACATTCCCGGCAAGAAACTGCAACCGATCTTCGAAGCGGGCGTCAGGTATTGGTCGTAAATTTCAAAAATCTGGCATGGTTTTTGCTTTAGTTTTTCCGTGAGGCGGTCCAACCTCTCCCCGGCAGTAGTTGCCGGGATATGTCGGACGCCTATCTCCACCAAACGCTTTCCCAGCAGCAGTCCCTTGCGCCGCAAATGCGCAAGAGCCTCGAGATCCTGCAGGCGGGGACATTGGAGTTGTCGCAGTTGATCACCCAAGCCCTCGAGACCAATCCGGTGCTTGAGGAAACACCCACCTCGTTGTCGATCGATGAGCTTCCCGGGAAGGATGACGCGCCCACCCTCGCGCGACTGAATGACACCGATGACGACTGGCGCGACCGCGCGATTACCGACCGTCGATCAACGACCTGGACGGCGGACGACGAGGAGCGCAGGCAGCATTTCCATGATTCGATTGTGGCCCCGGTGACCCTTCAGCAGCATCTCCGCCAGCAGCTCGATCAGTCGATGGTTTCCGAACAGGTCCGTGGTGCCGCCGCGGTGTTGATCGGCAATCTCGACAGCCGGGGCTTTCTGGATCTGCCGGTAGGGGAACTGGGCAGGCGGCTCGGGATTTCCTCCGGCGGCTTGTCCTCCGCTTTGGAACTGGTGCGCTCCTTTGATCCCCCCGGTGTGGGCGCCTCCGATATCCGCGAGTCGCTGCTGTTGCAGCTTGCGAGGCAGGGAGCGGGCGACTCCATCGAGTATCGGATTGTTCGCGATCACCTTGAGGATCTTGCGCGCAAGCGCCAACCCCAGATCGCCAGGGCCCTTGGCACATCGGTGGAGCGGATTGCCGAGGCTGCGGAGCGCATCGGCCGTCTCTCCCCCAATCCGGGATCCGCCTTCCATGATTCGGCCAACCCGCATGTCCTTCCCGATGTGGTGATCGAACTCAACCGCGAGGGCTTGCTTGAGGCGAGGCTCACCGGCGAGCACCTTCCCGCATTGCGCATCAATGATTTCTACAAGGACATGATCGGCAAGACCGGTATTGATGCCAAGGCAAGGCAGTTTCTCCGGGAACGGATTCGTGACGGGCGCAGCCTAATCCGTTCCATCGCCCTGCGGCAGGAGACCATATTGGCCATCGCCCACAAGCTCATCGAGAAGCAGCCCGACTTCTTTCACAAGGGGCCCCGTTTCCTGAGGCCATTGACCATGAACGAGATCGCCGACGAGTTGGGGATGCACGCCACCACGGTATCGCGGGCGGTTGCCGGGAAATTCATCATGACTCCGCGCGGTCTGATGGAGATGCGCTCCTTCTTTGCCACCGGGTATCAGACCAGCGATGGAGAGGAGGTTTCCAACGGGGGGGTGCGGGAAGCCATCCAGCAGCACATCGCCTCCGAGAATCCAGCCAAGCCCTTTTCGGACGAGGCCATCATGAGGGCATTGGCCTCCGAGGGCATCCGGGTGGCCCGACGCACCGTCGCCAAGTATCGCGAGCAACTCGGCATTCTACCCTCCCACCTCCGCAAGAGCTTTTGAGATCATCGGGAAAAATACAAGGTGACAGACATTTTGTGTTCTTTTCCCTTGCCTGTGGGGCGGATTTC
>CAZMUK010000007.1:0-11434 GCA_964569415.1 uncultured Luteolibacter sp.
TCCCAAACCGGCACCGGAAAAACCGCCGCCTTCGCCCTGCCCTCACTCTCGAAAATCACGAAACTCGGCAAACCGCAAATCCTCGTGCTGGAACCCACCCGCGAACTGGCACACCAGGTCGCGGAATCATTCGAAACCTACGGCAAACACACCGGCCTCAAGGTCGCACTGCTCTACGGCGGCGTCGGCCTCGGCACTCAGGTGGACCAACTCAAGACCGGCGCGGACATCGTGGTGGCCACCCCGGGCCGCCTGATCGACCATTTCTACCGCACCACCATGCGCTTCGGCGAAATCAAGGTGCTCGTGCTCGACGAAGTCGACCGAATGCTCGACATGGGATTCCTGCCGCAGGTCCGCAAAATCGTCAACCTCTGCCCCTGGGAAGGAAGACAGACGCTGTTCTTCTCGGCCACGATGCCGCCCGCCATCCAGACCTTCGCCCAATGGTGCCTCCACGACCCGGTGAGCGTCGAAATCGCCCGCCGCGCCGTGGCCTCGACCGTGACCCACGCGTTCTACCCGGTGGCCATGGACCAACGCGACGAACTCCTGCTCGCCCTGCTCAAGGAAACCGACTACCACTCGGTGATGATCTTCACGCGCACCCGCAAGGAGGCCGACGATGTCACGCGCCTGATCCAAGGCACCGGGCAACCGAAGGTGGCGGCAATGCATTCTGATATCAATCAAACCGACCGCATGAAGGCGCTCGCCGGATTCAAGAGCGGCGAATTCGAAATCCTCGTCGCCACCGATGTCGCGGCCCGCGGGATCGACATCTCGGGCGTGTCCCATGTCATCAACTACCGCGTCCCGGAAAACGCCGAGGACTATGTCCACCGCATCGGCCGCACCGGCCGCGCCGAAGCGGAGGGCGATGCCTTCACCATCCTCACCGCCGACGAACTCGACTTCGCGAAGTCGGTGGAGGTGTTCATCGACCAGAAAATCCCGCGCCGCAAACTCGAGGGCTTCCCCTACACCTACACGGCGCTGCTCGATGATTCGCCGCCGAAACCCGTGCGACGCAAAACCGGCGGCAAGAAGCGCCGCTGACCCCCGAAACACCGATGCGGGTGCTCGCCATCGACCCTGCGATCCGCAACACCGGCTATGCGGTGCTGGAGGGTACGCCGGACAAACCCGCCGTGCTCGCCTACGATGTGGTCTCCATCCCGAAACATCTCCCGCAGTCGGCAGCCCTCGCCGCAGTGCGCACCCACCTCGCCCATGTGATCGCACGCTTCGCACCGGATGAAGTGGCGGTCGAAGGCATCATCTTCGTGCAGTCCCACCAAACGGCCATCTCGATGGGTGCCGCGCGCGCCACCGCACTCATCGCCGCCGCCGACCACGGCCTCCCGGTCTACGAATACCCGCCGAAAAAGGTGAAAAACGCCGTGGTCGGCAACGGCGCGGCCAACAAAACCCAGGTGGCCTTCATGGTGCGCGCCCTGCTCGGTCTCGCGGAAACCCCGCCGCCCGACGCAGCCGACGCGCTTGCCGTGGCGGTGGCCCACCTGCAATGCTCCGATCCGCGCAAGGCATTCCTGCTCGAGCGCAGACGCATCTGAAACCGCGGATCCCCGGCGCCGCCAACCTGCCGTCTGCCGCAACCTGCCCCACACTCCGATGCTCTCGGTGGTCCACCTTTCGGAAAGCGTTCCCTACGAACGGGGCCTCGAACTCCAGTCCAAAGCAGCGGAGGACCTTCTCGCGGGCAAGGGACCCGAAACCCTGCTGCTCCTCGAGCACGAGCCCGTCTATACGATCGGCCGCTTGCGCGACCAATCCTCCCTCGGACCCTCGCCGCAACTGCCCCACCCCGTTCACGAGACAAACCGCGGCGGACAAGCGACCTACCATGGTCCGGGACAATTGGTCGGCTACCCGGTGCTCGACCTCCAGCAACGCGGACGCGACCTCCATCGGCATCTTCGCGTTCTCGAGGAACTCCTCATCTCGTTGTGCGAGGAGTTCGGTGTGAATGCCCGACGGCGCGACGGCCTCACCGGGGTCTGGGTCGGCGACCGCAAAGTCGCATCCATCGGGGTCGGGGTCCGCAAGTGGATCTCCCTCCACGGTTTCGCCATCAACATCCGCGAAACATGCCTTCCTCCCTTCTCCTTCATCACTCCTTGCGGACTTCAGGGCGTCGCCATGACCACCCTCGAAACAGAAGCGGGCCGCCCGCTTTCCATGGAGCAAGCCTTCCAATCCCTCGCCCGCCTCGCACCCGGGTTCCTCAAGCTGCCCAAGGCCTGAGGACGAGGCCGAAACCCCGCCAGACCATCCACCAGTACGAGCCTGAATGAGCATGGCTGGTGGGGCCCGGTATCCATTTGAACCGGTTCCGTCCCTATTCCTTCCCAAGTGAGGACGACCGTGGCGCAAAATGTAACGCAAATTGAAGGCACGGACTGCCCCAGCGCATCCCATCGGGCAGGGTACTCCACCTACGAAACCCTTGGAAACCAAAAGCGTGCGCACGAGAGGACTCGAACCTCCACGGGGTTGCCCCCACTAGATCCTGAATCTAGCGCGTCTACCAATTCCGCCACGCGCGCGATGCCGAACCGAAGTTCGGGGCGCGACAACACCATGGCGAAGAGGGCTTTGCAACCACTTTTCAACAAGGGTCCGTCTATTCGGGAAATCACCTCGGCGGGTACCGCAGTCCGGTTTCCCCGTTGCCAAGGGCTGGACCGGCGGTAATGGTTTGCCCATGCGGAAACAATTCCCCCTCGTCCTTGTCCTCATCCTGGTCCTGACCGCAGGCTATCTGGTCCTGCGCGGGAACAAACCGGGAACCTCCCTCACCCCCCAATCGGCCGGCCCCGCCTCCGCGGAGTCGGCGGCACAGGCCGGCGGGGACACCCCGGCTCCCGCCGCAGTCCCCCACCGCCCCTGGGCGCACGAGGCGTCAGACATTCCGGCCGACCCCGCTGCTGTGTTCGGAGCGCTGCCCAACGGACTTCGCTACACTTTGTATCCCAACCAGGAACCCCCGGGCCGGGTCGCGCTGCGCCTCCACATCCGTGCCGGATCCCTGATGGAAGCGGACGACCAGCAGGGACTCGCGCATTTCCTCGAACACATGGTCTTCAACGGAACCAGGAACCATTCCGCAGCCGACCTCATCCCGCGCATGCAGCGACTCGGCATCGCCTTCGGAGCGCATGCCAATGCCTACACTTCGTTCGACGAGACGGTCTACATGCTCGACCTGCCGGACACCAAGGAAGAGACCCTCAAACTCGCCTTCACGGTGATGCGCGATTTCGGCGATGGCGCCCTGCTCGACCAGGAGGAAATCGACAAGGAACGGGGGGTGATCCTCTCGGAAATGGTCAGCCGCGACTCGGTCGACTACCGGATCATGAAGCAGCAATTCAACGCGCTGCTTCCCGGTTCGCTCATCCCGCGGCGGTTCCCGATCGGGGAGGAAAGCGTGCTGCGCAAAGTGGGACGCGAACGCTTCGTGGATTTCTACAACCGTTACTATGTTCCCTCGCGCATGACCTTCGTCATCAGCGGAGACTTCCGGCCGGAGGAAATGGAATCCCGGATCCGCACCACCTTCGCCTCGATGCGGGATCCTGAGGAACCAGGGAAGGATCCGGATCTCGGCGCCATCGGGGAACCGGAGGGACTCAAAACCGCAATGTTCCACGACAAGGAGCTGTCGTCGACCAGTGTGAGCCTCTACACCATCCAACCCTTCGTGACGCGACCGGACACACGCTCGCTGCGGCGGGAAAAGTTGCTGATGAATATCGCCAACACGATCATCAGCCGCCGCTTCGAGCGCCTCGCCGAGGAAAAAGGGTCGCCGGTGTCCGAAGGATCCGCCTCGCAGTATCCCTTGTTCCAATCGATGGAAATCGGGGTGGTTTCCGCAACTGCGGCGGACGACCGCTGGCGCGAGGTGGTGGCGGTCGTCGAGCAGGAACTCCGCCGCGCCCTCGAGCACGGCTTCACGGAGCTGGAACTGGCGGAGGCGAAATCGAACATCCTCAACGCCTACGAACAGGCGGTGAAGGGCAAGGCAACCCGACGCTCGGAGGAAATCGCCACCCGGATCGCCTCGACACTCAACGAGAACATCGTGCTCTCGGATCCGGAGACCGATCTTGCGATCGCCAAGGAACAACTGGAATCGATCCGGCCCGCCGATTGCCATCAAGCGTTCCGCGCATTGTGGAAGGGCCCGGGCTCGCATCTGGTGCTGGTGGCCAAGGAGAAGCCGGCCGGAGCGGAAGAGGAACTCGCGTCGCTGCATGCCGCCTCACGCGGGGTGGCGGTGGCTCCCCCTGCGCAAAAGACCGCGACCCCCTTCGCCTACACCGGCTTCGGCGAACCCGGAACCGTCCGCTCCCGCAAGGAAGTCGCCGATCTCGGAGTCACGCAACTTGTCCTTTCGAACGGAGTGAGGGTCAACCTCAAGCCCACCGATTTCCAGAAGGGCTCGATCGGCATCACCCTGCGCGTCGGTGCCGGGCAACTCACCCAGCCGCGCGACAAACCGATGCTCAACCAATTCGCGGAGGCGATCCTCGAGGGTGGCGGTTTGGGCAGGCACTCGGTGGATGAACTCCGCCAAGTGCTCGCGGGCAAAAATGTCGGCGCCTCGTTTGCAGTGGACGAGGATGCGTTCCGTTTCACCGGAACGACCACACCCGCGGATTTCGGACTTCAATGCCGCTTGCTTTGCGCATCGGTGACCGATCCCGGCTTCCGCGAAGAGGGGCTTTGGCAGTTCCAGAAGTCGGTGCCGATGCTCTACCAGCAACTCAAGCACACTCCCCAGGGCCCGCTTCTCGACATGCGTTCGTGGCTGCGCGGCGGGGACCCGCGCTACGCAGTGGCCCCGATGGCGGACATGGCCGCCTTTGCGATCGACGATGCCCGCAACTGGGTCCTGCCCGAATTCGCCAAAGGCTACATGGAAGTCGCTGTCGTGGGTGATTTCGCGCCCGCCGACATCCTGCCGGACCTGCTTGCCACCTTCGGCGCACTGCCCCCGCGCGCACCCGGGCCGCCGGAGATGAGCGAGGCGAGGAAGGTCAGCCAGCCGCCGGCTCCATCGCAGAAGGTGTTCACCTATGATTCAAAAGTTCCGCAAGCCATCGCCATCGCGCTGTGGAAAACCGCGGGTCTGCGCGGCAACCAACCCGAGGCACGCCGCCTCAACATCGTCGCCGGCATCCTCGAGGACCGCCTGCGCGAAGAGGTACGCGAGAAACTCGGAGCCTCCTACAGCCCCAATGCCTCGGTCGACGGATCCAACGCGCTTGATGATGTCGGTTTCCTCTCCGCCATGAGCATCGGAACCCCCCAGGACGCGGAAAAGCTCCGGCAGACGATGACCACCGAGGCAGCGCGCTTCGCGGAAAAGGGAGCCAGCGCCGACGAACTGGACCGCGCACTCAAACCTGTGCTCTCGATGCTCGCCAAGTCCGCTCGAGAGAACGGGTACTGGCTCTCGACGGTTCTGGCCGACGCACAGGCCGACCCGTCGCGCCTCGAACTCGCGCGCAACCGCGAGGCCGACTACCGTTCGATCAACCTCACGGAGATCAACACCCTCGCCGGCAAGTACCTGGCTCCGGAGAAAGCCCTGCACATCACGATCGAACCCGCGAAAGCGAAGTAAGAGCACCGGAAGAAACCCTGAAGCACCGTTCGTAGCCGGAATAGACCAAGGTCCATCTTGCACGGATTGGTCGGTTGCATAGCCTTCGGGGATGCATCCCGCGCATTTCCGATCGAGGGCGAGGTTGTTCCGGCTTTCGGCGCTCATCCTCTGGACCCGCGCGCTCATGTCCTGCATACTGGCCGGGTTGGTTCTGTATATGGCCTTTCAATACGACTGGACCGGCGCCCTGCCCGCCTTGTTCCTGTCGGGCTCCCTCATCGTGCTGGGTTTGGTGCAGTGGGGCATCGGACGGCGGACGAATTGTCCTCTTTGCATGGTTCCGGTCTTTTCCCCGATCCAATGTTCCCGGCATTCCAAGGCACGGCGGCTCTTCGGGAGTGCGCGCCTGATGGTCGCCGCCGGAATCCTGCTGAGCAGGCGGCTGCGCTGCCCGTTCTGCAATCATCTTGTGAATCTCAGCACCCGGCGGCGGTGAGCGGCCGGAGCTCAATCGATGGTTCCCGAGGGTTGACACCGGACGGCGATGCGGTTGGGTTCCGGGTGTGGACGGGGAAACGATTTCGTTGCATGACCTGAGGCAGGATCAACTCGCGGAGCGTTTTTCCGGCGACGGGATCCGGCCTCAACACGCGCGGACCTTGTGGAAAGTCCTTCATCGTGAGGGGTCCACCGACCTCTCCGCAGACCACCCCTTTCCCTCGCCGCTGCGGCGCTGGATCGACGAACGGGTGGGAACCGGCAAGGAATGGTCCTTCGACCACCCCGAGCAGGTCGAGGAAATCCGCAGCGGCGACGGGTTCACCCGCAAATTCCTGCTGCGGCTCGAGGACGGCCAGATCATCGAGACCGTACTCATGGCTTACGAGGGACGCGACACGGTCTGCGTGAGCAGCCAGGCCGGGTGTGCGATGGGGTGTGTGTTCTGCGCCACCGGGCAAATGGGCTTCGTCCGCCACTTGCGCACCGGCGAGATCGTGGCGCAGGTGCTTCACGCGCGGCGCGCCTTGCAGCAAAGCCGGCCGGGAGCGCGGCTGCGCAATCTGGTGATGATGGGCATGGGCGAACCGCTCCACAACTTTGATGCGGTGATGCGTGCTCTTGATATCATTTCGGATGTGCGCGGCATCGGCATCGGGCCCTCCAAGATCGCGGTGAGCACCGTGGGGGTGGTGCCGGGCATCCTGCGCATGGCGGAGGAAAACAGCCCTTACCGGCTGGCCGTGAGCCTGCACGGATCCACCGAGGAGGAACGCGCTTCGCTGGTGCCGGTGAGCCGCCGCTGGCCACTCGCGGAACTCATCGATGCCTGCCGCACCTACGGAACGCTCACCGGGCGGAAGATTTTCTTCGAGTGGACCTTGATCGCGGGGAAAAACGACTCTCCGGACACCGCGCGCAGGCTCGGCGCGCTCCTGCAGGGGATCGACGCCCATGTAAACCTGATCCCCCTGAACCCGACCCAAGGCTTCGATGGCGCGGCAAGCGACAGCGGACTCGCGTTCCAACGGATCCTGCGGGAAGCCGGGTTTCCCTGCACCTTCCGCCAGCGGAGAGGCATCGATGTCGCGGCCGGTTGCGGCATGCTGCGTGCCGCGCGGGTGCGTCCGCGGGCTTGATCGACCCGCCGCATGCTGCTTGGCTCGCCCGGACGATGCCCGATGCCGCGATCCATACGACCGGGGAAGTTTTGGCGGTCCGCGGCGGACCCCTCTACGAGGTGAGCCTGCCGAATGGAAAACGGGTGCATGCCCACCTCTGCAAGACGCTGGCCGAGGCCGGTGCCGTATTCCGCGAGGGGGACATCCTTCGCCTCGAGCTCACCCCTTACGATTTCGATCAGGCCCGGATCCTCTGCCGCGAGGGCTGAGGCACGGGATCAACCGGAGACGATCCGTCCGCGGAATTTTTCCAAGGCGGCCCGGATCAGCGGATCCTCCTCCACCGGCGGCACATCCGCCGCTTCGCGGGTCGGCGCCTCGGTCGCAGCGGGTGGCGCGGGTTGTTTTTTGGCTTCCTGCGGATCCGGTTCGGACGCCTCCGGGGCCGACTCGATGAGGGAATCCAAACTTGCCGAGCCGCCGGGCCGGGTGGCGGGCCCCGCGGTGCTGCGGCGCGGAGCGGGCGGCGGAGATACGGCAGGCGGCGCCGATTCCCGGGTTGCGGCAAAAGTTGCGGATGGAACCGCGTCGGCGGCGGCCGACAACGCGCGGATCACATCGGAAATCCTCGCCTCGTTTAGCGCCTGCACGGCCTTGATGATGCCCAATTCGAAATGAAGCCGCTTGTTCGATGCCCATTTCATCCGGGCCTCGGTATCGGCAAACACATCAATCACCGCCAAGATCCGCTCGGTGGGAATGGCGCGCGCGGTCTCCATCAAGCGCGTCCACGCCTCCTCGGGGATCCCCTCGCCATCGGCGGAAGGATCCAGCTTCGCCACCAGCAAGGCACGCAAGGCCCCGATCAACTCGCCGAGCAATTGCGAAAGGTCCCGGCCCGATCCTGCCTCCTGCAGCACCATCGTGAGCGCCGCCGGAGTCTCCTTTCCGAGCACCGCTCCCGCGAGCGCGGCGACCTTTTCCCGCGAGGTGAATCCGAACACATCGAGCACCTGCTCCTCGCAAATCCGCTCGCCGCAGAACGCCACCAACTGATCGAGCATCGACTGGGCGTCGCGCATCCCGCCATCGGCTCCGCGCGCAATCGCCCAAGCCGCCGCCTCCTCGAGCTCCACTCCCTCACGCCCGGCGATTTCCCGCAAATGGTCGGCAATCACCCCGGTCGGGATCGGCCGCAGGTCGAAGCGCTGACACCGCGAAAGGATCGTCGGCAGGATCTTGTTCACCTCGGTGGTGGCGAAGATGAACTTCACATGCGGCGGAGGCTCCTCCAGCGTCTTGAGCAGCGCGTTGAAGGCACCGGTGGAGAGCATGTGGACCTCGTCGATGTAGTAGATCTTGAACTGCCCGCGCACCGGCGCGAAACGGACCGACTCGCGAAGCTCGCGCACATTCTCCACCCCGTTGTTCGAAGCTCCGTCGATCTCGATCACATCGAGCGAGCGCCCCTCGGCGATTTCCACGCAGACATCCTCGTCCGGATCGAAATCCGCGCGCGGGCCTTGGCTGCAGTTGAGCGCCTTGGCGAAAATGCGCGCCGTCGAGGTCTTGCCGGTGCCGCGGGGACCGACGAAGAGGTAGGCGTGGGCGAGCCGGTTCTGGGCAATGGCGTTGCGAAGCGTGCGCACGACGTGGTCCTGACCAAGCAGATCCGCGAAGGTGCGGGGCCGGTACTTGCGCGCGAAGACCTGGTAGCTCACGCCCGGATTGTACCGCCGCCGGGCGGCTTGTCAGCGCCGAGTTTCCCGCCGGGAGAGAATTCCCGGATTGGCGGGTACCGGGGAAACCACTACAATCGGCTCATGCGCGAAGCCCGATCCCTCCCGGCGCGGGAACCCGTCCGCCCGCAGGCGCTGCAACCCCGCCGTCTGGCCGGGCTGCTGCTCGCAGCGGTTTTGCTCGGCGGTGCGGCGTCCTGCCGCCGCAGCCAGTCCGCCCCCCCGGCCGCCCCCTCCGCAGCGGAAACACCTGCGGCGACCTCCACCGACCAAACCCGCCTGCGTGCGGAACTTGAATCGCAGCTCCGCGGCGAAATGGAGGCACGGCTCGCGAAGGAAACCGCGGCAATCCGCAAGCAGCTGCAGGAGGAGGCCCGAAGGGCCACAGCCGCGGATCAGGGCCAACCGATCACACTCCCACCCCGGCCCAATGGTCCGGTGACCGATCTCCGCAAGCTCCGCTCCGGCATCACCCTGCGCACCGAAATCGACATCTCGCCGGGATCCCTCGCCTCGAAGGAACGCGAGGACCCGACGAACTACACCGCCACCTACCGCCTTTCACTCAAGCTCCCGCGTGCCGCGCGCACGATGGAGGAACTCGGCGGCTCCTGCCCGAATCTTCCCGCCACGCTTCCCGGGCTCGCGCCACTGCTGGCCAAGGCCCGCGTTTCCCCGTGGTTCGAGCGCATCCACAACAACAAAGTCACCCGCATCCGCAGCGATGCGCATTTTCTCCACGAACTCCTCTCCAAGCACAATGTCTACGACTGCGAAACCATCCTCGAAATCAACGCCGCCGGCGGCCGACGGGTGATGCTGCTGCAGGCGGAAATGGATGTGGTCTCGGACGGTTCCGACGGCGACCGGCTCGCGTCGATGCCCGATGCGATCGTCAATTCCACCCACTACCAACCCTTCACCAGTTACGGCTGGAAAAAACAGGGCAATACCCCGAACCCGATGATCGCCGGATGGGAAAGGCGCATCGCCAACGCGCGCGCCGAACTCGCGCGATCCTCCACCAAGCCCGACCGCAAGGTCTGGCTGCGCAACCGCATCGCCTACCTGCAGCGCGGCATCGCCGACCTCAAGGCGCGCAGCTTCCTCATCGCGGAGTACGATCCGTTCATCGTCATCCCGGTAAACCTGCTCACCTCCTCCGACCCCTTCGCTCCGAAGGTTGGCGACTATGCGGTGGTCATCCACGGCAACAAAGTCTTCCCGTCCATCGTCGGCGACGGCGGACCCACCTTCAAGGTCGGCGAAGCCTCGTTGCGGATGGCGCGCGAGATCAACCCGCGCTCATCGCCGTACAGCCGTCCGGTGTCGGATCTGGTGGTCACTTACCTGGTGTTTCCGGGCAGCCGCGACGCGGAAAAGCGTCCGCCCGACTACGCGCGATGGCGGCAGCGCTGCCATGAATTGCTCGCCTCGGTCGGAGGACTCGGAAACGGCGTGCAACTCCACGAATGGAGAAACCTTCTGCCTGCCCCGGCGATCGCGACGAATCCTTTGGGGGGCGAGCTTCCCCCCGGCGTGAGCTCGACCTCGATTCCCGGCGCACTGCCGACCGGTGTCACTTCCCAGCCATCATCCGGCGCCATCGTTCCCGGCCAATCGCCGTCAACACCCGCGCCAGAAGCACCAGACAGAGAGCGGTAACCCCCGCCTCAACCACCGGTGCGGCACCGCGCTCGCGCTCTCCCGCCAGAAAGGAAACCAGATCGGGAACATTTCCCATCCCGCGCGCCGCACCGAGCAAGGCAAGCACGCCGGCACCGATCACCCCATGCCAGTACATCGGGAAACTGAAGGCGCCGCAGATAAGGAATCCTCCGCCCAGCGTGAGCGCCCCGACCAAAAATCCGGCAAATGCATCGCGCTCCATCGCATCACGCGCGATCCAGGCGAGCAAGGCGACCATCAGGCCGGTCAGAAACACCGAAGTGCGCATCGCCACCCGGCCGCGCAAGTCATCGCGATCCTCCGAGCTTCCTCCGGTCGGGGAGACCCGCATCACCAATCGATATTCTGGCCGCGGGCGTCGATGTGCGTGAAGTTCCAGTACCCGCCCACTCCGCCGCGGAAGAGGCCGAGATTGCGCAACTCGCGCGCCGTTGCAGTCACCCGCGAAGCACGCACCGGGAATTTCACATCCACCGCGACATTCGCCTGATGCCAGGAACCGCTCCGCCCGCCGCAACGCGCGTTGTAAGCGGGTGCCCGGTACGCGGAGATCACTTCGACATCCCCAACCCCCATCTCCGCCGCAATCCGGTCGGTGACCTTCAACACATACGCCATGCTCCGCCAGCTCCGCTTCTCCGGGATGGAGTTCCAAACCGAGCCACGCTTTTTGGCATGGGCGGCAATCACCTGCGCCGGATCGATGCTGCGCAATCCCATGCGGCCGAGGTACGCTTGATATTCAC
>CAZMUK010000007.1:11444-39692 GCA_964569415.1 uncultured Luteolibacter sp.
CATTGCGCTCGAGCCACTCGTCCGGCAGGTCGCCAAGGGCAGCTCCGGAAACCGCGAGCGAGCGGGCGCAGGGCGTGCGGGCAACGCCCGATCCCACCACCACCCGGGGCTCACCCTTGCCGGGCTTGAAGGCCGATCGCGCGGACGCCGTACCGGAGAGCAAACATCCCAACCCGGCCAAACCGGCTCCTTTGAGGAAGGTCCTGCGAACGGAAATCGTGGGGAAACTGGCGGAGAGCTCGGTAAGGGCGTGCGGGTCGATCATGTCAAAGCGGCGTTCAGGGGTTTGCAGGATCCGGCACAGCGATTGGCGTGCCGAAACTGGGGGTTTCTGACTTCGCAAAGGCAAAAGTCCCGGCGAGGAAACCAGAGAGAGGGGGTGCGGCAAGGAAAAAGGACCGAATTTTTCAGAAAATGCGTTTTGTAATCGTTTTTCATCTATGTATTGCATAATTTTTCCACCCGGCTTCGGCGTTGGCGGCGCTGCGGGGTCGTGGCAGTCTGCGGCGTCGATGTCCCAATCCGCCGTCTCCCCCGCCCCCCGCAAGGTCGCGCTTTTCGATCTCGACGGGACCCTCTTGGCTTGGGACTGCCAGTTGTTGTTCCGGCATTTCGTGAGCCGCCGCGCCCCTTGGCGGGTGATCCTGCTGCCGCTCTACCTCGCCTCGCTTCCAGCGGGCTTTCTGCTCGGCAAGGATTTCCTGAAGCGGGCCTTCCTCGGGTACCTCGCGGGCGCCGACACCGCGACCCTTGCAGCGTGGTCGAAGGACTTCGCCACCGGGCTTCTTCCGGCGTTCTACCCCGAACTGCGGGACGCCATCGCGCGTCACCGCGATGCGGGCGATTTCCTCATCCTCTCTTCGGCCAGTCCGGAATGCTATGTGGAGGAGATCGGCCGCCTGCTCGGATTCGATCTCGCCCTCGGAACGGTGGTGCGCGGCGGCGGACTTCTGCCCGGACTCGTAAACCACAAGGGAAAGGAAAAGGTGGCCCGGCTCCGCCGCGAGTTGCCCGCGTCATGGTTTGCAAACGACGCACTCGCCGCCGCCCACGGCTACACCGACAGCCGGGCGGACCTGCCGATGCTCGCACTTTGCCAAGCGGTCACGGTCGTCCATCCCGATCCGGAGCTTGCCGCAATGGCACATGCCCGTGGATGGACCATCCTGCGGCCTCCGCGCCCTTGGAAAAGCGGCATCGGCTTCGCGCTCCGCTCGCTGGCTTTGCTCATGGGCATGGGCGGCGATCCCGCGGGACTCAAGCGGCCGACGGCGGACTGACCCGGCTGCGCCGCGCCGCGACACCGGCCCATGCCCAGCCGACCAGGGCCAGCCCGATCACTCCCGCATCGCCGATCCGCGCGTAGAGGGAAAACGACGGCTGCAGGGGCACATCCAGTTCCACCAACAGGGAGCCGCGGGTAAAGTGACTCCCCTTCCCGTCCACCAACACCTGCGCCGCACCCGTATCGGGATGCGCGGTGGATCCGGTGCTGTCGAGCGCGGCACTCACACCGGTGTTGGCACAACGCAACATCGGACGCCGCAATTCAATGGCACGGAACCGGCCATTGGCGAAGTGCTGCGCCGCAGCGGCACTCTCCTTGAACCATCCGTCATTCGTGACATTCACCACGACCTGCGGACCCGGCCTCACAAAGCCCCGCAGCACGCGCGGCACGGTGTCCTCGAAACAAATGCTGGGCATCACCCCGATCACGCCCCCGCCCGCCGGAACCAGGAGAGGCTCGAAGGAATCACCGGGCGTAAAGGAACCACCGAACTCCACCCCGGCCTGCTGCTCGTAAATCCTGCGCAACAAAGGGATGCGGTCGACAAAGGGAATGGTTTCACCAAAAATCACCAAATGATGCTTGCGGTACATCTGCAACTCCTCTTCGGGCGAAAGCACCGCGAGGGTGTTCCATGCCTTGCCGCGCGGCACCATCTGCAAGGCATCCTGCGCATCGAGCGCAGCCTCGATTTCAATCGATCCCTGGAACAGATGAAACGAACCCGCCTCCCGCACCCGCGCCACGGTGTCGGCATTCTCGCGCCACATTCCCCAGGCCCCCTCCGGCGAACGCAGGATCCTGCCGGTCAGCGCCGACTCCGGCCACAGCACCCAATCGGGCCGGATGAGGCGGATCTCCCCTTCGTCGGCCTCACCCGCCTTGGCTCGCAGGCGGGCCTCGTCGGCCGCCTCCATCCGCGCAAACGCCGCGAGTGTCTCCTCCTCGTAGGCCCGGTGCACGCGATCGGCCTCCCACAAGACCCGCGCGGCATCCTGCGGAATATTGATCTGCACCAACAAGGCCCGGAGCCTCACCGCATCGGCCTTGCGCTCACCGTCGATCCGCAACAAGCCGTAACAAACGAGGACCGCCACCACCGCGGCGGCGATGAAGAAATCCACCCGCGTCACCCGCCGCGCTCCTCCGCCGAGACGCCGCGCGGTCTGCACCAGCACCGATTGGAAAAACACCGGCACCATCGACAGTCCGGCGATGCCGAGCAGGTCGGCCGACTGCGCCATCACCGGCGTCTGATGGAAGGCGATGCCGAGTCCGTTCCAGCCGAAGCCGGTGAACAACCACCCGCGCAACCACTCGAGGCCGGCCCATACGGCGGCATTGCAAAAGGCGATCCGCAACGAAAACGCCACCGCCTTCGAAGCTGCGTCGCCCGCATCCGCCCGCCGCCACGGGTTGCCCCAAGTGGCGGCGAACCAACCGAAAATCCCCCAGAACAATCCGAGATACAAGGGCAAGACCACCACCCCGAGAGTCGATACCACCGCGAGCCACCGCAGTTGGATGAGAAATCCAACGGTGCCCGTAAGCCAGCCGAGAAGGAATCCGCGCCGCGCCGATCCTTTCCCGTGACTTGTCCACAGCACCAGCAGCATCGGGATGAGCACCACCCACACCAGCGGCCCGGCATGGAAGGGCGGGACCAGCAGGGCCGATCCCACGCCGCTCGAGACGACCGCAAGGATCGCGAGAGCCCGTCGGCGCAGAGGTGCCATGCGCGGAGGTTCCCCACGAGCGGGCGCCGCGTCCATACCGAATCCGCACAGCGGGGAAAAACCACCGACCCCGAAGACTCCTGCTCACCCGCGCCGCGGGGATCTTCGCGACAGGCTGATCGCCGTGGTGAACTTGCGGCAGATGTCCGCCAGCCGCGGATCGCGCCCGATCTGCTCCAGCGTCCACGGCAGACGGAAGGACCAGTTGGAGGCATCAACACTGCCCGGCCGGTTGATGCGATCGTCGAGACCGAAGAGCGAGGTGACCATCAGCAACGCATAGCGTGAACGCGAGTCGAGCAGGGCCTTGATCAAGCGCAGCCTCACGCCCTCGGTGAAGGGTGGCCAGGGGCCTGATCCCGCCGGGATGCCCGCGAACTCGGAGAGGATCCGCAAGGTGTGATGGGCCCCGTTCGCCTGCCAATCGGGAACGGAACCCGGCTGCTCGTGATGGCGGCGGATGACCGCATGGCACCCGCGCCAAATGCCGCACACCGGATCATGATCGTGCGTGGAGTAGGTCGCCAGCGAGTTTTCGGGAAACAAAGAACCCGGAGTGGGATGCCCGGCCTCGTTGCAGTCCCAGTGCGGGATCCGATAGCCGGCCACTCCGAGTTCCTCGAGATGCGGCCGCACATAGCCCGGCACCCAGCCGAGGTCCTCGGCGATCACCACCGCGTCACCCGCGGCCTCCAGCACTGCTCGCAAACGGCGGTCGGCATCGGCGCGGTTCGCCGCGCGATCCTCCTCGGTTTCATCGGAACGGAGGAACCACCGCGGCAGACGGCCGCCGTTGCGCGCCGCCGCCTCCTCACCGCCCAAACCCACAAACTCGTGATTGCGCCCCGGCCGCCAAGGAAAGGCATACATGCGGTAAAACCCGAGGATGTGATCGAGCCGGAACATCCGGAAGATGCCGGTGACCCTCCGCACCCGTTCCTTCCACCATTGGAAACCATCGGCCTCCATCGCATCCCAGCGATAGAGGGGAATGCCCCAGTTTTGACCCCACTGCGCGAAAAACGAATCCTGACCTCCCCCTTCCGGCGGCGAACCACCGCACCAGTCGAGATGAAAGCCGTCGCGACCGAAAAACACATCGCAGGAATGCCAGCTGACCCCGATCGGCAAATCGCCCATCAGCAGGACGCCGCGTTCGTCGGCATGGCGCCGCAGTTCCCTCCATTGGGTGAAGCACAACCACTGCACGAACGCGAAATACCCGATGCGGTACTCGTGAGTGCCGGAATCCGTCTCGCGCGCCACTGCGGCCCACGCGCGCGCGGCCTCCGGCGTGCGGCATTCCTCCGGCCATTCATCCCACGATAGACCCGCGCCGTGCCGTTCCATCAGGACCCGGAAGAGACAGTAGTCGTCGAGCCATGCCGCCTCCTCGCTGCGGAACCTCGCAAAGGCCGCGGCCTTGGGATCGGGAGTCTCACAGAAACGCGCCCACGCGAGTTCAAGAAGATGGCGCTTCACCTCACGCACCCGCGGATAGTCGACACGCGCTGCATGCAGGGCATCCCCGAGCCTCCGCCGCGCCGCGGCAAGATCCTCCGGCCCGATCCACGGGAGGTCTGCCCCGTCGAGGGCGAGATACACCGGATCCAAAGCGACCGAGGAAATCGAACTGTAGGGACTTTCGTCGGCCCCGTTTTCATTCACCGGCAACAACTGCAGAAAGCCGACCTCGTGCGCGGCAGCCCAGTCGACCCAGCCCCGCAGGCCCGCCGTGTCGCCAATACCGAGGTCGGTCTCGCGCCGGATGGAAAACACCGGCAACAAGACCCCGGCCATGCGCCCGTTTCCCGCTTCCACGAGGGGACCCTAACAACACATCCCGTGCCGGAAAGCCGGAAAAATCCGCGAATTCGCTGTTTGACACCGCCTCCCGCTCCTGCCAAAGGTGTAGGAAAGGCATCGCGCCTTTTTCAACACAACCTGAACCCATGATACCCATGAAGACACGCACCCTGCTCGCACTCGCCATCACCCCGCTGCTCGCGGTTTCCTGCCAGAAGCAAAAGGAAAAGGTCGCTGCCGAGGCGGCGAAGGTCACCGAGGAACTCAAGGACACCGCCGAGAAGGCCGAAGCGGAGGTGAAGGAAGCCACCGAAAGCGCCACCGAGGCAGTGAAGAACGCGGCCGAGTCCACCACCGAGGCAGTCACCGGCGCAGCGGAGTCGGCCGGCGAAGCGGTGAAGAACGCAGCGGAGTCCACCACCGAAGCGGTCAAAGACGCGGCAGGTTCCGCAGTCGAGGGAGTGAAGGAAGCGGGCACCGAGGCGGTGCAGGAAGTCAAGGAGGCGGCCGATGCCACCGAAAACGCGCTCGACAACGCGAAATCGCAAGTCGAGGAAGCCGCAGGAGAGGCGACCGACAAGGCGAAGGAAGAGGTGAAGGAAGCCCTTCCCGAATAAGGGCGGACTTCCCGCGGAAACCATCAACCACAACGCCGATGCCGCGCAAGTGGCATCGGCGTTGTGCGTTTGCGGGCTGCGCGCGGAGTCTCCGCTGCCCTGCACCGTCCCTCCGCGACGGGATCCCTCAGGACATTTCCGGCTTGAGCCAGTACAGCACCGCCATGCGCACCGCGATGCCGTTTTCCACTTGGTCGTTGATCAGCGACCTTTCGTAATCGAGCACCGAATCGCACAATTCCACACCGCGGTTCACCGGACCGGGATGCATCAGGTAGAGCCCCCGCGCGCGGATCTCGTTCAAGCGCTCCTCGGTCACCCCGTACAAGCGGTGGTACTCGCGCAGACTCGGGAAGAACTGCGCATCCTGACGCTCCATCTGGACCCGCAGGAGATAGACCACATCCGGCCCCCAGGCCATGGCCTCCCGGTAGTCGGTGAAGCGCCGCACCCCGGCGGGGACATCCCGCGGCACCAGGGAACCGGGACCGAGGAACGCCACCTCCACACCGAGTTTGCGCAGAATGGCGCAGGTCGACCTCGCCACCCTTGAATGCAGGATGTCGCCGGCGATGAGCACCTTTGTTCCGGTCATGCCGGGAAAACGCTCGCGGATCGTGAAGGCGTCGAGCAATGCCTGGGTGGGATGCGCGTGGGCTCCGTCGCCGGCATTGACCACCGAGGCCCGGGTCATCCGCGCGATGGCCGCGGGCAGTCCCGAGGCGCGGTGACGCACGATCACGAAATCCGTGCGCATCGCCTGCAGGGTCTCGATGGTCTCGCGCACCGACTCTCCTTTGGAGATCGAGGAATGCGCGACATCGAAATTGGTGACATCGGCCGAGAGGCGCTTGGCGGCGATCTCGAAGGAGGAGAGCGTGCGCGTACTCGGCTCGTAGAACAAGGTCAGCACCGACTTGCCCTTGAGCGCGGGGACTTTTTTCACCGACCTCGTGAACAGTTCCTTGAACGGCACCGACTGGTCGAGCAGGTGCACGATTTCGGAGGTTTCGAGCGACTCGATGTCGAGAAGGTCCTTACGCGGCATTCGTCAGTTCCGGGAAGTGGTGGAGGACCGCGAAGACCAGAATGGTCAGGGCGAGAATCGCGATGAAGGCGGAGTGATGGCGGGAGAGCGGATAGCGCCAGAAGACCAGCAAGGCCACGAGCGCAGCAAGCCCGAAGGTGCCGGCGAGGATCTCGATGGTGAAGTTTTTCACAAAGAAGGAAGAGGTCTCTCCCAACGCGCCGAGATAGCCGAAGACAACCAGTGCCGGGTGGGACCGGCGGAAGCGCGTGTGGGAGGCCTCGGATCCGGGCTCGAACCTCGCCAAGGCCTCATCGCGGCGCATCCGGGAAATCTCGTCGGCGCTATGCCTGCGCAGCGGAAGTTGCGAAACCCGGGCACCACCCTCCGGACGATCCCTCGGCCCCGCCGCGTCCCACTCGCTGCGACGCATCGACCTGCGGCTGCGTCCGTCATCGGACGGGTCCTCGGGAACCTTCCTGCGGTCGGGTAAGGAGCTCATGACGCCTCGTTCCTCACGATCCGGATCCCGTCGCTGCCGTCGGTCTCCTCGAGGAGTACGATTACATGATCCATCCGCCTCGTGTCGAGAACGATGCCCGCGTAATCCGGCTGGATCGGCATTTCCCGGTGCCCGCGGTCGATCAAGACGGCCAGTTCGACCCTGCCCGGACGCCCGTAATCGGACAGGGCGTCCAGCGCGGCCCGGATCGTGCGGCCGGTAAACAGGACATCGTCCACCAAGATAATGTGCGCCCCCTCCACGGAAAACGGGATGTCCGTGCCCTGGATCGCAGGGTTTTCGGTGAGGTGGGCGAAGTCGTCCCGGTACAGGGAAATGTCCAGAACTCCGAACGCCAATTCGCGGTCATCGGCCGCCAGGATGTCGAGTAACCGGCGCGCCACCTCGTCGCCGCGGCTGCGAATCCCCACCAACGCGACGGACTTGCCCTCCGTGCGGGCGCGGATCGCGTCGGCAAGACGCCCGATCCCCGCCGCGATATGTCCGGCATCCAGTGTTTCCTCGGTGGCCATTTCTCAGTCTTCGAAGTGGAGAATGCCGATGTCGCGCCGCCGTTGCAAGCCGTCGAAGCGGATCCGATCGGCCGCGGCATGGGCCTTGGCGGCGGCTTCCTTGCGCGAGGCTCCCCCGGCCACCACCGCCAGCACCCGCCCGCCGGCGGTTTCCCAGCACCCCTCGGCATTGCGGCGGGTCCCGGCGTGGTAGATCCGGCATTCCCCGGCTGCTTCCAAGCCGTCGATCCGGTCACCGCTGCGCGAGGATTCGGGATAGCCTGCCGAGGCAAGTACCACACACACGCTCCAGCCTTCGTCGAAGCGCACAAGCCCGGGTTCCAACTGCCCGCGGGCACCGGCGAGACAAAACCCCGCCAAATCCCCGCCTACCAAGGGCATCACCGCCTGACACTCCGGGTCCCCGAAACGGCAGTTGTACTCGATCACCTTGGGTCCGGCGGCCGTGAGCATGAGGCCAAAGTACAGGAAACCCCGGTAAGGCAACCCCTCGCGGCGCAAGCCGCTCACCGTCGCGGCGACAATCTCCGTTTCGATGCGCGAAAGCATGGCGGGATCCAGCAGTGCCCGGCCCGCCACCGCGCCCATGCCGCCGGTATTGGGGCCGAGGTCCCCGTCGAGCGCCCGCTTGTAGTCGCGCGCCGGAGTGAAGATCAAATACGAGTCGTCCACGACCGCCGCAAACACCGAAACCTCGGGACCCACCAGACATTCCTCGACCAGCACCCGCCCGGGGCCGAAACGGCGCTTTTCAAACACCTCGTCGAGAAACTCCCGTGCCGCAGCCTCGTCCGCACACACCGCCACTCCTTTGCCCGCCGCCAATCCGTCGAACTTGAGAACGGTGGGATACACCCCGCCGATGGCATCCATCGCGGATGCGAAGGAGTCGGCGACCTCCGCACGCGCGGTGGGAATCCTGTTGCGCACCAGAAAGCCTTTGGAGAATTCCTTGCTCGCCTCGAGTTGCGCCGATTCCTTGGGCGGACCCCAGCACGGAATGCCCGCACGCCCGCAGGCGTTGGCGAGGCCCTCGCCCGCGACCAACCAGCTTTCTTCACCCGCCACGCAGAGGTCGATGCGCTCGCGCTGCATCCATGCGATCAACGACGGAAGGTCCGCGGCATCCGCTCCGCGCGCGATTTCCCGGATCGCATCGCTCCCCGGAAAACAAAACAACTCCGGCGCTCCCGGAGACTCCGCCAATGCGCGAACCAAGGCGTGCTCGCGCCCTCCCTTGCCCACCACCAGAATTCTCATCGGCGGAGGTTCTCGCGGATCCCCGCGCTCAAGACAATCCCCAATCGGAGCGGAGACCGAGAGAGGATCCACAACGGCCCGTGCCCGGACTCCCGGGCTGCCCTATCCAAGACGGAATTTGACCACGACCTTGAGCACTTCCGCCGGAGATCCGATCTGCACGCCGGGTTGGTGCCCGTCCTGCGGGTAAAACACCGCGAAATTTCCGCCACCGAGGATCACCAGCGACGAGAAACCGGAGGGCGCGGCGAACTTTTCCACATCCTTCTCCGGCAGGTACGGTTGACTCATCTCCAGCGTGCGGAGATCGGCATGACCGCAGGCCTCGATCCCGCGGCAGACGAACTGGATGTCACCGTAGACCCGGTGCGCCTCCCATTGCTTTGCGGCCGCTGGCGCGGTCCGGTAGCGCTGCACGCCGGCCACGAGGTCCTCGCCGACGAGAGGATACTTCCCGTCCGGCGTGTCCGGATCAAAGGCGCGGAGCCACGCGAAGGCCTGCGGAAAGAGCGGATGCAGGGACTCGTAGACGGAGGCGGCGGAGAGTCGGTCGATGATCATGATTCAATGTTGTTTGCCACGGGCGGATCCAGCGGGTTCGGGCTTCCGGAATTCGAGTACCCCGGGCCTGCCCTCGCGCAAAGTCCCGAGAAATCCGGCAAGACGATTCTTTGCCGCGAGCACCTCCGGTTGGGACGCGTCCAACGGATGCTCCGCGACCGGGGAGTCGGTGATGTCGAACATCGATCCGTCCTGATAGAGCTTGTAGCGCTTGTCGGCGATGAACCATGAGCGGCCGAGTTGGGCGTGGACCCACTCGCGGGGTCTTCCACCGGCCTGCCCAGCCATTGGGGGGCGAGACTGCGGCCGTCGATGTCCCGGGGAACGGGAATCCCTGCGAGCTCAAGAAGGGTGGGATAGATGTCGGTGAAATCACCGAGATCCGTGCAGACCTTTCCCTGGGGAACCCGTCCGGGTCCGTACACGATCAAGGGTTGGCGCACACCTCCCTCCCGCACGCTGGCTTTCCCCCCGATCATCGGGCGACCGCGGGTGGTTCCTGCCGGGCTGCCGTCGGGTCCGTTGTCGGTGGTGAAGACGATGATCGTATTGTCGCGCAAACCGAGCCTCTCGAGATCGCGGGCCAGCAAACCGACCAACTTGTCCTGATATGCGACCATGTCGGGCACATGATTGCGGTCATCCTTGCTGTCGGGCGTCCTCGTGAAAGGGAAATGCGGCAGGCAAGCGGAATGGAAGGCGAAAAAGGGCTTCTTCGCATCACGACTGCGGCGCATGAAATCGACGAGAAAGCGCTGGGTGAGGTCAGGGCCGTACTCGTCGGGTCTCCCTTGCACGACCTTGCCGTTGCAGTGATAGCGAGGATGCCAATAACGGTCGGGAGTGCCGCGCCCCATCCACAACATGTACTCGTCGAATCCAAGTCCCGCCGGAGCGTCCCGCTCGTTCTCACCCGCCACCTGACCCAGCTTGCCTATGGCACAAGTGGCATAGCCCGCCTGCCTCAAGCGGACGGCCAGCGGCACATGCTTGCGGCGGTCGAATCCGGAATTCCCGTTGTGGGTCGCCCCGGTGCGGAAGGGATATTTCCCGGTCAGCAATGCGGCGCGCGACGGACCGCAGACCGGCATGGAGTAGAACCGCTCGAAGCGCAGTCCCCCGGCCGCAAGACGGTCGATGCATGGAGTCTTGAACGGCTCTCCGCCGTAGCAGCCCACCCGCGAAAGACCCTGATCGTCGGTGAGGATGAGAATGAAACTGGGAGGTGTCGCCGGGGCGGCAGCTACAAGCAGCCAACCGGCGGCGATCGAAGCAAGAATGGTGCGCGCCATGCGGAAACCGGGAAGGGTGTAATGCTTCAACGGGATTCGGCAGGATTCCACCACATGTCGAGAAGACCCTTCATCCGAGAAACGCGCTGTGGCTCGTCGGCTGCGAGATTCTTCCGCTCCCATGGATCGCCGCGCACGGAATACAACTCCGCGGTACGACCGGGAAGCCTTGTTGGATCCGGCACGATCAGTTTCCATTCGCCCTCGATCATCCAGCGATGGCGCAGGCTCCTTGCGGGCTTTGCGACATCGGCCACATCGTGCTCGAAGTCGGCACCGAACAGAGATTTGCGGGCTTCGGCCGCACCGGGGGCCGTGAGGTCGATCCCCGGAAGCCCGTCGGGAACGGGGGTTCCCAACAGGCCGGCGAGGGTCGGCCAGATGTCGATCGTACCGGCGAGACACACGGTTTCCATGCGCGGGGCCACTTTCCCCGGCCAACTCACCATGATCGGAGTGCGCACTCCGCCCTCGTAGGGGGATCGTTTCGAGCGGGGGGCTTGCTTGTCGATCCGGGACGGATCCTGGATCCAGCCGTTGTCGCAGGTGTAGAGGATGACGGTGTCCTTGCGCAGATTCCCGGCTTCGAGGAACCGGAGCAGTTCGCCGCAAGTTTCGTCGAACCATTCCACGCACGCGAGATAGCGCGCCATCGCATCGGAAGCCTTGCTGGCACGGTACTTTTCCAGCAGGCGGTCGGGAGGATTGTGCGGCGTATGCGGCAGCATCGGGGCGTACCAGACCAACCATGGTTTGTCTCCGGCGGAATGGATGAAGTCGGTGATCGGTTTCAAACCTTCGCGCCCGATCCCGAGACCGGCACCGCCGTGACGGTCGTTCTTGCCGGTGCCCTTGGTCATGGCGTGCGTGAAACCGGTCGATGCCACCGGATCGCCCTCCCACCATTTGCCTGTCTGCAGCGAGACATAGCCCCGCGAGGTGAGGTCGCGGACGAGGTTCGGACGGCTTGCAAAACTAGCGACGAGCGCTTCGTAAAACGGGCGGAGTTCCGGATTGCTGCGGCCGTTCATCGGGTTCACCCGCTTTCCCGGCAGCACCGGATCATTGCCGGTGACTCCGTGTCGATGTGGGTACAGCCCGGTGATCATGGTCGCCAACGAAGGCCGGCACAGCGGCACCGGGGTGTAGCCGCGGGCGAACACGAGCGACTCGGACGCAAGACGATCGAGATGGGGCGTGCGCACCTGCTTGTTTCCCATGAACCCGTAGTCGTTCCATCCTTGATCATCCGAAATGATGAGAAGGATGTTGGGGCGGCGCGGATTGTCCGCGAGCGCGGGAGGAAGCAAGCCGCCCAGAATGACCGGCAAGAGAAGGCGGAGCATCGATTTCGTGAAAGGTTTGGATCCCACGCTGTCTGCCAAAGGCCCGGACCGACGGCGCAAGAAGGTTCCCGCTACCTTCCGCCGGATGCCGCGTCAATACAGCGGGCGGCCTTCTCGGCCCACATCTGCCCGAGTTTTGCGAGGCCTTTCTGGTTCATGTGGATGCCTCTGCCGCCGGCATTGCGGAATTCCGGACCCAGCGTGTCGGAATCGGGGCCTTCCAGCGCCACACCGGAATCCCAGAGTTTCTGGAACGCCGCACGAATCCCGGGAAACTCGCGCAGCTGCGGATTGAGATAGGAAACCTTCGCCACGATCCACGGGAACTCCCAACCGGCCTCCTTGCGGGAGGAGGAAATCACCCTCTTGAGCAGGCGTGCGTACTGCTCCGTGTTCTTCGTCCGCGCATCCGTCTCGCCCTGATGCCACAGCACCGCACGGAAACCGTTCGGGCCGAGAGCCTTGATGCGTGCCATCATCCACTCGAACAGTTCGGCACCATGCTTGCCGTTGGCATCCTGTTGCCACTCGTCAATCCCGCTGCTGCCGCGACCGGTGACGGCAATGCCGACCGGCACCCGGTATTTCGCCACCATCGCATCGCCGAAACTCGGCCAGCAACTGCCGTTGCGGACGGTGGACCAACTCCGCACGGAAAGATCATGGGCCCCCGGCATCGGATCCTCGGCGAGCTTCCATGACTTTCCATCAAAGGCCGCGACCAATCCGCTGGTCTGCCCCGGACGCCGTTCGCCGCAACTCGTGCTGTTCGATTGACCCGCCGTGACAAACACCTCCCCCACTCCGAAGCGGGCCAGTTTCACCGAAGCCTCGACGCGGCCGTTGCGGCCGGCCTCGACCTCCAAGGCATACCATCCCCCGGCGGCAACATCGGGCCGGATCTCGAATGTTCCGTCGGCAGCGGGCCGGAACACCTGCCAACCCTCGGCAAGTTTGCCGTGGGCGGGCTTGCCCGTGATGCGGTACCGCAGCCCTGCAGTGCCGGGCGCCGCCTTCCCGGCAATGGTGACCGGGCCGCGATCCGTCGACCGCCGTTGGAAGACCTGGCATTCGGCGGGAGAATCGAGGACCAGGGATGCATCCGCCGCCAAGACCGGCGGCACGACGAGCAACAGCGCCGCGAACGAAGGGAATAAACGTTTCATGGGTTTTTGGATCTGGGTTTTCCCGACAGGAAAAGGCTCCGGGTCATTTCAGCAGTTCCGCATCAAGGATCGGTTTGCCCTCCCAGAGCCAGCGGCCTTGGTCCTTGACGAGGATCCGTACGGCGCTGCCGGGCGCGGGAGGAAGATCCACCTTCGGCAGCCAGCGCGCAAGCTCTAGAATCGTCCCGGCATGCTTTGGATCGGCCGCGAGGTTGTTCCATTCCCCGGGGTCGGCCCGCATGTCGTAGAGTTCCTGCGAGCCGTCGGCATAGCGGATGAATCGCCAGCGGTCGCTGCGCACCGCGTGGTTGCCCTGGTTGTGACTCGTGATCGCCGGCCATCGGCGCGCGGCATTGGCGTCCTTGAGCTGGGGCATGAGGCTGTGGCCCTCGAGTCCCTCCTTGGGAGGCAGTCCGCACAATTCCACGAGAGTTGGATAGACATCGAGAAGTTCCACCGCGCGCCCGCAATCCGCGCCCACGGCCACCCCGGGCCCCGCAAAAATCAGCGGCACGCGGGTGGAGGGCTCCCACAGCGTGCACTTGCCGGTGATGTCCTTTTCCCCCATGTGCCAGCCATTGTCCGACCACAACACCACCACCGTATCGGCGGGGTCGCCATCAGCCTGCACCGCATCCAGGAGTCGACCCACCTGGCTGTCCATGAAGGCGGTGGAGGCCAGATAGGAGCGCGTCATCGCCCGCCACTGATCCGATTCCCGAAGCCAGGAAAGGCGGGGCGTCGCCACCTTCCAATGAAGATACCAAGCAAAGAACGGCACATCGTCGCGGTCGCCGTCCTTCACCTCCGGAAGCACGGTTTCCCTCCCGGCCGGGATGAGGTCGAACCACTTCCGCGATGCGTAACAAGGCAGGTGCGGCAACCGGAAACCCGCGGCGAGAAAGAAGGGCTTGTTCTTGTCGCGCTTGCGAAAACACCGGATGGCGTTGTCGGCAGTGATCCAATCCGCCTGCTGCCGGTCGTCGGGCGGGAAGATCCCCCAGTCGATCATCGCCGGACTCCCGTCGGAAGACTTCACCAGTTTGCGCGCAGGGCGCGGGGTCTTGGGCTGCGGACCCCACTCGTCGAACTCCCCGGCCTGCGCTGCCGGCGGGATGGAACCGTCGTGGAAAATTTTCCCGAACGATGCGGTCGCGTACCCGTTGCGGGAGAAATATTGCGGGAGGGTCACCGCATCCTTCGTGCGGGCCACATCGCGAATGCCGGGCTCGAGGCCGTAGATGCCGGTACTCGTCGGGCGCAGTCCGGTGAGCAAACTGGAGCGCGAGGGATTGCAGAGGGGCGACTGCACATGGGCGTTGGAAAACAGCGTACCGCGCGCCGCGAGGCGATCGATGTGCGGGGTATGCGCTTGCGGATGCCCGCGCAAACAACCGGTCCAGTCGTTGAGGTCGTCGATCGCGATGAAGATCACATCGGGCCGCTTCGCCGGAACTCCCCGCCCGGCCGCCCCGGAAACGAGTGCCGCAAAAAGCAACAACGACAGGGACTTCATGCGAGTGGAGCGGGTCAGCGCAAGGACCCGACCTGCTTGAGCAAACCGAGACGGTAAGGCTGGAACACATAGGGAGCGCCCGCCGCGGGATCACGGCCTTGAAAGAGGAAGCACAGGTCCTTGCCGTCGATCTCCATGCGCTCGTCATTCGAGGAGCGGACCAATTCCCCATGGCTCACATCCTCGGTCCAAGGCTGCACGCCTTCGGGAAAGTCGACATTGCGCAAGCCCGCGAAAGGCCGGTCGAACGAGTCGGCTCCCTTCATCGGCGACCATGCGCCGTCGAGACGGTCGGCCGTCCACGCGCGGAAGTAGCGAGGCCGGCTCCCGCTCTCCCCCCCGGTGTAGACTCCGATCGCCTCCATCACGGCAAGGTATTTCCCGGAGTCCTTGAGCCGGTAGATCATGTTCGCCTCGAACACATCCTGCACCGGCCCCGCAAGGCAGACCTCGGGCTTGCCGAAGCGATTCGGAAAAGAGGCGAGAGCGGTGCGGCTCCGGTAGAGCTTGCCGTCATTGCACGGGAAAAACAGGTAGGCGTGGGCCTCGTCACAAATCACCCAGAAATCGAGCCAATTATCGCTGATCCCCTCGGGTCTCGACTCGAAAAACGGCTTGGGTTCCGTCCATGAATCCGGACGGGACAGGTCGTCGCTGGTCGAATACATCGGCCCGTTCAACTGGAACACGAGGTACCATTTCCGCTGCGGGCGGAAATAAAACACATGCGGAGCGCAGAAGCTCCGCCGCTTCATCGTCTGAAACGCGGGCAAACTGCGGAAATCGGTGTACTTCCGGCCACAGGCGTCGCGCCAATCACGGAAGCGAAACTGGACGATCGACCACTTGCCGAGCTGATTGGCCGCGGAGGCAAACACATGCCATTCGCCGCCCGACCGCACCACGGTGGGATCCTTGAAGGAGACCTTGGAGTCCATCGCATCCGGATCCGGCACCAGCAGGGGCGCGGAGGACATCCAGCGGAAAAGCGACGGGGCGGCGGAAGACCGCTTGGATGGGTCGGCCTCGGGACCGGCAGGTTTCTTTTCTTCAGGCGGCTCCGGCTTGACCTTGCCTGTCAGGGTCCGGAAGACCTCGTACTCGCCCTGGTCGTAGGGACGCCCGTCGGTATGGAACAAATCGTGGAACCAAAGCCGCGGCTCGGGGAAGGGATCGCCGGGCTTGATGATGTTTCCCTTGCGACGCTCCTCTTCGACATCCTTTCCCTTGCGGCTTTCCCATGGCCAGATGGTGGCGGATTCCCCGGAGACAAGGCCCCAGTTGATCGCGCCGGCGCGCTCTTCCTTCATCACCGGCAGGGATCCGGCCACCGTGCTTCCGCGGGTGCGTGCGAGCCATTCGGTCACGATCACCGGACGCCCGTCCTTCTTGTACTCGCGGATCAGTTTGCGCAGCTCGAGCGGGGTGCCGTAGTTGTGGATCGAGTGCATGTCGGAATTCATGCGGTTGATCGCGATGTTGCGCTTGCCCACGGAGCCCGCGGTGGTGGAGGTCACCGGCTGGGACGGGTTGACCTCGCGCGCCCAGACCCAGGACTGGTGGACAAGCTTGCTCGACACATCGCCGAAGTTGTCGGAGGAAACATGCTCCGGTTCCGGGTCGAGTCCGGTGCCGCGGCCGGGTTCGTTGTACAATTCCCAATACAGGACCCGCGCGTCATCCTTGAAGCGGCGCATGGTGTCCTGCACATAGCCCTTGAGCCGCGCGACCTCGGCGGGGGTCGCCTTGTCCTCGGCGAAGCGCACCGCGAGATCGCGCGCAGGACTGTTGACCCAGCCGGAATTGTGCCACGCCCGCACCGGCGGGGGCTGAGGTCCGAGTTTCGGCTCCGGGTAATGGCAATCGTCGAAAAACACAAAGGACGGACGGATCCCGTGCTTGCCACAGATCCCGAGAAAACGATCCATCCGGCGATACAACCCCTCGCGGTCGGCTTCCCAAACAAGGTCGTGGAGGAACACCCGCATCGTGTTCATCCCGAGGTCGGCGGCCCACCCGAGTTCCTTGTCGATTTGCTCCGGATCCCAGGTGGATTCCTGCCACATGTCGATCTGGTTGATCGCGGTGGCGGGGTAGTAGTTGGCTCCAACGAGCCACGGCAGGGCATCGTACCACTTGTTGATCCGTTCCACTGACCAACGACCCGGCACGGGATCCTCTGCCGCGCAGGAAACATCGGAGGAAACGGCAAGCCAGCCGGTGACAAGCAAAAGAGGAGCGATTCTCATGATCCTTCGGGAAAGCACTGACTTCCCGATCACCAATACGCTCCCCACGGTGCCATTCTTGCAGCATCATGCCCCGGGATCGCCGTTGGCGGGGATCCCCCCTTGCCGACAGGCCCGGCTTCGCATCCAATCCCCGCATGTCCCCGTCTCCCCTGCTTGCGGCGATCCGCCCCAAGACCCTCCCGGCGGCCATCGTGCCGGTATGGGCGGGGTGCGTGCTGGCGTGGAAACTGGCGGGAACCTGGGATCCGGCGCTGGCGTTCTGGACCTTGGCGGGGGCGCTCTGCATCCAAATCGCCACCAACCTGTTCAACGACGCGATCGGTCGGGCCGGCACGGGCCACGGCCTCGGGCGCGGTCCCCTACCGCACGGTGATGACCGCCGGATGCCTCTTTCTCGCCGGCGCGATCGCCTGCGGCGTCTTCCTGTTCCGCGCGCGGGGTTGGCCGGTTCTCGCGATCGGCATCCCCTCGCTGTGGTTTGCCTACGGCTACACCGGCGGACCCTTTCCCCTCGCCTACCGCGGCCTCGGGGAACTCTTCGTGGTGATCTTCTTCGGGTTCGTCGCGGTGGCCGGGACGGTGTTCCTGCAAACCGGCCTCTGGCCGCGCGAGGCATGGCTGCTCGGCGGACAGATCGGCCTGCTTTCCGCTGTATTGATATCAATCAATAATTTCCGGGACCGCGAGGAGGACGCCTCCACCGGCAAGCGCACGATGGCGGTGCGCTTCGGGACAAAGGCGGCCGCGGGGCTGATCTGGCTGGAAATCAAGTTGGCGCTGTTCGCGAGTCTGCTGTGGCTGCCGCTCGGGCATCCGGCGCTGGCCTTTGCGGGCGTGCCGCTGCTCCTGCTCGGCACGCGCATCCTCTGGGGAATCCTCACCGGACCCGCCGGATCCTCCTGCAACCGACTCCTCGCGCTCGCCGGGCTTCAGCTGCTGCTCTTCGCCGCGGCCTTCCATCTCGCTGCGGCAAGGATGGCCTGATGAACGCCCCGCTCGTCGGAAATCTCCGCGTCGGCCCCGATCACCACCGGACGCAACTCCTCCGCAACCCGATCGCGCCCGTGCGAACCGCGGACCAATGAGGCATCGAGCGGAACCACCTCCATCAAGGCACGGAAGCCGAGCCTCTTCTTCAACAGGAACGACGCCACCTTCGCGCCCGGAAACCGCAACGCCGGATCAAGGAAAAGCTCGCAAGGATCATACCCGGGCTTGCGGTGGATGTCGATGGTGCGGGCATAGTCGGGCGCAACGGAATCATCCTCCCAGAAGTAATAGGTGAACCACGCATCGGGCGCGGCCACCGCGATGAAGTCGCCGGCGCGCTCGACGGCAGGACCGGCGCCCCACATTTCCGCAGGCACGCGGACCTCCTCGACCCCGGGAGTTTCCTCCAACATCGACCGCACCTCGTCGCGCAAGCGGACATCGTTCACATAGACATGGGCAACCTGGTGATCGGCCACCGCGAAGACCCTGCACCCGCCGCAATCAAGCGTTTCGCGGCCAAGCTCGTCCTTGAGGGATAGCCAACCCCTCGCGCGGAACAGCCGGTTGAGGTGCAGGGGCCGCCCGACCTCCGATATGCCGTACTCGGAAACCACCATCACCTTCACGCCGCGGCCACGGTAGAACTCGAGCAACTCGCCGAAAACGCGGTCGATCGCTCGCAACTCGCCGGCGAGCCGCGGCGAGGCGGGGCCGTCCTTTTGCAGGACATAGTCGAGATGCGGCAGGTAGACGAGGCTCAGCGACGGGGCGTGGACCCTTTCGGTGCGGCGCGCACAGGCGGCGATCCATTCGGAGGAGGCGATCCCCGCGCGCGGCCCCCAGAACGAGGGAAACGGGAATTCCCCCAACTCGCCCTTGAGCTCCCCGCGCAGCGACATCGGCGTGGTGTGGATGTCGAAGACCTTGCGACCGTCCGCCGGATACAGGGGCCGCGGGGTGACCGCGATGTCGGTGCCGGCGTGCATGTTGTACCACCAGAACAGCTTGGCGCAGGTGAACGAGGGATCCTCCGCACGCAGCGTCTCCCAGATCTTGGGCGCACGCACGATGTGGTTGCTCTGCTTCCAAAACCGCATCTCCGCATATTCGCGGTCGTACCACCCGTTGCCCACCACCCCGTGCAATCCCGGCCCGCCGCCGGTAAGGATGCCCGATTGCGCGGTGCAGGTGACCGCAGGGAAGGAGGGCGCGAACGACTGCAGGCCGTCCTCCGCCGCAAACGCGCGCAATGCGGGACAATCCCCGCCGATCAGGGACCGGGAAAGCCCCACCATGTTGAGAACCGCAAGACGCATCCCCCGGGATCCTTCGGGCCGGACCATCCCCGGGGCAAGCAGGGAGTTGGTTCCCACGCGGATTGCCACTTGCCGGGACCACCGCGGGCAAGTCATCCTGCCCACTGCAAAACCGCAATGCCATGATCCCTCCAAAACTCATCCAACGCTTCACCGTGACACCCGGCAGCGAGGTCGACCTGAAGGACTTCCCCACCGACTGGACGGAAACCCCCGAGGCCAAGGAACTGGGCGAGGAAACCATCCGCGAACGGGCCAAGGAGATCCTCAATGAAAGCCGTGAACGCCTCGGCAAAGCCCAGGAACTCCTGTACGCCAGCGACACCCGCTCGGTACTCATCGTGCTGCAAGCCATCGACGCGGCAGGCAAGGACGGCACGATCCGCCATGTGATGTCGGGCGTGAACCCCCAGGGCTGTCAGGTGTTCTCGTTCAAGAAACCCTCGGCCGAGGAACTCGACCACAATTTCCTCTGGCGCCACATGAAATCCCTGCCCGAACGCGGCCGCATCGGGATCTTCAACCGCTCGTACTACGAGGATGTGCTCGTCGTGAAGGTCCATCCGGAATGGCTGGGACCCGGCCAACCCGCCAACCCGGAAAAACGCTTCTGGAAGGAACGCTACGAGGATATCAACCACTTCGAACAACACCTCACGCGCAACGGCACGGTAGTGCTCAAGTTTTTCCTCCACCTCTCGAAAAAGGAACAACGCCGACGCTTCCTCGAACGACTCGACGACCCCTCCAAACACTGGAAGTTTTCCGCGGCCGACCTCGGGGAGCGCGCCCACTGGAAAAAGTACCGCGCCGCCTACGAAGACGCACTCGCCGCCACCAGCACCCGCCACGCACCTTGGTTTGTGATCCCCGCCGACCGCAAATTCGTCGCCCGCGCCCTCGTGGCGGATATCATCGTTTCCACAATCGAGAGCCTCGGCCTCAGCTACCCGACGCCCGACCCCGCCGCCCTCGCCAAAGCCCGCGAGGACCTGATGCGGGAAAACTCCTGAACTCCCGCAGGTATCCGCAGAGCAATCCTGCAAATGCAAAAGTGTTGCATTAGTGGTGTTTGCGGGTAGACTGGGCCCATGAAGACGCTTCGCCTCATCGGCCTTTTCTGCGCGCTGCCAGCGCTTTCGCCGGCCGCGGAACTCCGCGTAACGGCACTCCACCCGCTGATGGCCGACCTCGCCCGCCAGGTGGGCGGAAACCGGGTGGAGGTATATGATCTCGTGGGAGAAGGCGGCAATCCGCACCGTTTCGAACCCAAACCGGAGGATCTCCGCAAGATGCGTTCCTCGGCTCTCGTGCTGGCCGCAGGAAAAGGCTTGGAACATTATCTCGACCGGATCCGCGCCACGCTCGGCGACACGACCGTTGTGGAGGTGGGCCGCACGATCCCCTCGCTGAAAATCGGAAAGGATTCGGTGTACTCCTGCTGCCCGACCCATGGCGCGGGCGCAGCAGATCCGCATTGGTGGCAAGGCATCGAAAACATGCGCCGCGCCTCACGGATCGTCGCCGACGCGTTTTCCCAAAAGGACCCGGCGGGAAGCGCCTCCTACCGCGCCAACGCCGCCGCCTACAGCCAGCGACTCCGCGATCTGCGGAACTGGGCCAATGGCGAATTGTCCGGCGTCCCGCGCTCCAAACGCAAATTGGTCACCTCACACACGGCCTTCGCCTACTTTGCCAAGGAATTCGGCTTCCAGACAATCGCCGTGGCCGGACTCAACCAGGAACAAGACACCACCGCAAAACAACGGGCGACGGTGATCGAGGCGGTGCGCGAAAGCGGTACGACGGCGATCTTCCCCGAAACCGGTTCCGGCAACCGCCACCTCGAGGCCGTGGCCTCGGCCTCCGGGGCGAAACTCGCCGACCCACTCATCGCCGACGGCAACGGTCGTGGCAAGGAGGCCGGATTCGAAGGAATGATCCGCCACAATGTGAAGGCGATCACCAAAGCTCTCGTCCCATGACCACTTCCACCCGCAGCGGCATCTCTCCCCTGCGCGCGACCATGGTCGCCGCACTGCTGCTGGCCGCGGCCGCGGTGCCGCTTGCGAAACTGACAGGCCGCGCCGAAGCACCACAACCCTCCGCGGAACCAAGCATTCCCCGCACCGGTTCCCTGCCCTGCGTGCTGCGACTGCGCACCTTCGACCCGCTCGAAAACCTCAGCCTTCGCGCAGCCGACGGCACCTTGCTCTTCTCCACCTCCACCCTGCCGCCCGGGGAAACCGAACACGACATCACCCTGCCCATCATCGACCAGGAGGCTGCACTCCACCTCCGCGCCCACGCCGGATCGAAAGACACGGCGGTGTCCGTGACACTCCTGCCCGACGGCCTCGAGGACAAAACCCTGTGGCTCGACGGAACCGGCGGAGTCGACGGCACCCTGCGCTTCGATTGGAACCCGCCCGACACGCAATGAGCGCCTCGTCCCACAACTGCTGCGCCCACCACAGCCACCACCACGAACTCGCGGTGGAACAGCTCGGCGTGCGCTACCGCCACATCCCGGCACTCGATGATGTGTCTTTCGCAACCTCCTGCGGATCCTGCGTCGCACTCATCGGACCCAACGGTGCGGGCAAAAGCACCCTGCTGCGGGCCATCGCCGGACTGGTGAAACCCGCCACCGGACGCGTGCGCTGGCGAGGAACCACGGTCGCACGCTGGAGCCGCGAAATCGCCTACCTGCCCCAACGCGAAAATGTGGACTGGCATTTCCCGATCACCGTCGAACGAGTGGTGGCCATGGGACGCTACCCGCAAACCGGATGGTGGCGCCCCTTTCGCGCAGATGACACGAAGGCGGTCTCCCGCGCACTGGAAACCATGGACCTCGCGGGCCTCCACAACCGCCAGATCAGTGAACTGAGCGGCGGCCAACAACAGCGGGTGTTCCTCGCACGCGCCCTCGCCCAGGAAGCCCATGTGCTGCTGCTCGACGAACCGTTCACGGGACTCGACCGCAATTCGAAAGCATCGCTCGCCTCCACCCTGCGCTCGCTGGCAAAGGAAGGCAGACTGGTGATCGCCTCCCATCACGATCTGGAAACCGTGCGCGACATCTACGACGAGGTGCTGCTCCTCCACCAACGGCAAATCGCCTTCGGCACAGTCGATGAAACCTTCACCGAACCACTCATCGCAAAAACCTTCGCCGGAAAGGAGGAGGAATGCCCGACTGGCTGACCGAACCGCTGCGCCACCCGTTCAACCAACGGGCCCTGCTCGCCGCACTCCTCATCGGCGCCACCAACGGCTACGCAAGCGCCTTCGTCGTGCTGCGCAAGTCGGCCCTCAAGGTCGGCTCTCTCTCCCACGCGCTGCTGCCCGGAATCGCGGTGGCGATCCTCGTCGCAGGACTCAATCCGTGGAGCGCCTTCCTCGGCGCGCTCTTCGCCGCACTGCTCATCGGATTGGGATCTCTCGCCGTATCGCGCGGCTCGCGCATCGACCAGGACTCGGCCCTCGCGGTACTCTACACGGCCGCCTTCAGCGGCGGCATCATCCTGCTGCGCCGTCTCGGCGTCACCCAGGAAATGGACGACTGGCTTTTCGGAAACATCATGGGCCTGCGCGACTCGGACCTGTGGACGAATTACGCGGTGTCTGCCGTGTCCCTGATCCTGCTCACCGCACTCCACCGGCCTCTGCTGATGACCCTTTTCGACCCGGAAGTGGCCGCCACCCTCGGCGTTCCGGTACGCACCCTCAACTACCTGCTGCTCGCCGTGCTCATCACAGTGCTGATCTCCTCGCTTCAGGCAGTCGGGTGCATGCTCGCCCTCGGACTGCTGGTCGCACCCGCCGCTACGGTCTGCCTGCTGACGGACTCGACCGACGCGCTGTTCTGGGGCGGCGCCCTGCTCGGCGGCCTCGCGGCGGGCTTCGCGGTGCTGGCGGGTTGGTGGCTCGATATCGAACAAGGCCCGGCCATCGTGCTCGTTCTCGGCGCGCTGTTTGCAACCGCCTTCCTGCTCGGACCGAAGTACGGTCTGATCTCCCGCTTCCGGCGCAAACCGCCGCAAAACACGCGTCCGCGGCAACCCTGAGGCGCGCACGAACCCTGCAAGGGCTTGGTTTTCGCGGCAAGCGCCCTACCGTGACCGCGGCCGCGTGTCCCGCGACCACCGATCCATGATCCGCCCGCTTGAAAGAAAGCTGCTGCGCGACCTTTCAAACATGAAAGGCCAGGTGCTCGCGGTAAGCCTCGTGATGGCCTGCGGCCTCGCGATGATGATCATGACCCGCAGCCTGATCCTCACGCTGTCCTCGGCACGCGACGCATTCTACGAGCGTCACGCGATGGCGGATGTGTTCGCCTCGCTCAAACGCGCCCCGCTCTCGGCGGCGGAACCGGTGCTCGCCCTGCCCGGCGTGACCGTGGTGGAACCACGGGTGGCGGTGGATGTGACGCTCGACCTGCCCGGATCCGACGAACCGGCCACCGGCAGGATCCTCTCGCTGCCGCCCGACGGCGGACCCCAGAAACTCAACCGGCTCTTCCTCCGCAGCGGCGCAATGCCGGAAAGCGGCGACCGCCGCGGCGTGGTGCTCGGCGAGGCCTTCGCAAGCGCGAACAAGCTCAATCCGGGTGACTCGATCACCGCAGTGATCAACGGACGCCGCGAAACCCTCCGAATCCGCGGCATCGGACTCTCGCCGGAGTTTGTGTTCGAAGCCAGAGTCGGGGAAACCCTGCCGGATCCGAAACGCTTCAGCGTGATGTGGATGAACTACCACGCGCTGGCCGCAGCCACCGGCATGGACGGCGCCTTCAACGACCTTTGCGCGGAACTCGCGCCCGGCGCGGAGGCGGAGGAGGTGACCGCGGGCATCGACCGCCTTCTTGCACGCTACGGCGCGGGCGGAGCCTACCCGCGGCGCGAACAACCATCGGCACTGCGCATCGACGACGAACTGCGCGTGCTCCACTCTCTCTCCTTCGCCTACCCATTGGTGTTCCTCAGCGTCGCAGCAGTGATGGTCAACGCGGTGCTCTCACGCATCGTCCGCCTCCAGCGCGAACAGATCGCCCAACTCAAGGCCCTCGGCTACTCGTCGGCACAGGTGGGACTCCACTACCTCGGCTTCGTGGTGGTGATCGGACTGATGGGCACAATCGTCGGCGGAATCGCCGGAGAACTTCTCGGCCGGCACCTGATGGGGCTATACACGGAGTTTTTCCGCTTCCCGGAACTGCGCTTCCGCCTCGATACCGCCGCACTGGGAACAGCGCTGGCGGTCTGCGTCGCGGCATCGGTGCTGGGAGTGCTCGGTGCGGTCCGCCAAGCGGTGAAACTCCCGCCCGCCGAAGCGATGCGCCCGGAGCCACCCGCCGATTTCCGACCCTCGCTGCTGGAACGCAACGGTCTGGCACGCTTCTTCAGCCCGGCCTTCCGCATGGCCATGCGCAACATCGAACGCCGCCCCTGGGCCGCACTCTTCACCTGCTTCGGCCTCGCGCTGGCCACCGGCCTGATGGTGCTGCCCGGGGCCATGAGCAACAGCATCGACCAACTGCTCACCTTCCAGTGGAACAGCCAGCAACGGCAGGATGTTTCGGTGTTTCTGACGGAACCTTCCTCCGGCAAGGGTCTCCACGATCTCGCGAGTCTCCCCGGGGTGCGGCGCGCGGAACCACTGCGCGGCATCGCGGCACGGCTGTCCTTCGGCCACCGCTCGCGAAAGCTCTCGGTCACCGGAATTCCGCAGGATGCCGACCTCAACCGCTTGCTGGACTCGCGGGAACAACCCTTGGCAATCCCGGCCGAGGGACTGCTGATGTCGGCGAAACTCGCGGAGATCCTCGGTGCCGAGCCCGGCGACGAGGTGCTGGTGGAAGTACTCGAGGGAAAACGCCCGGCGGTGCGCGTGCCTCTCCGCGGAACGGTGGAGGACTTCGCCGGCGTGGCAGCCTACATGGACATCCGCGCACTGCGGCGCATCCTCGGCGAAGGAGATACGGTGAACGGAGCCTACCTGATGGTCGATCGGCTCGAGTGGCGTCGCTTCATGCGCGCGGTGAAGGATACGCCGCGCGCGGCCTTCGTGATGGTGAAGGAGAAACAACTGGCCGCGTTCCGCGAAACCACCGGCCGCAACATCGGCATCATCCGCAGGCTTTACTTCGTGCTGGCGGTGATCGTCGCCTTCGGAGTGGTGTACAACAGCTCGCGCATCGCCCTCTCGGAACGAAGCCGCGAATTGGCCACATTGCGGGTGGTGGGTTTCCGCACCGGCGAAGTGCGCCAGGTGCTGGTCGGGGAACTCTCGCTGCTTGTGCTGGCCGCACTGCCGGCCGGTCTGGCCTTCGGCCACGGGCTGGCCATGCTGATCCTCGCTTCGTTCAGCACGGAAACCGTGCGCCTGCCACTGGTGGTGCGCCCGGATACCTATGCCACCGCGGTACTGGTGGTGCTTGCGTCCGCGGCAGCTTCCTTCACGATGGTTTCCCGCCGCCTCGCCCGACTGGATCTGGTAGGGGTCCTCAAAGCACGCGACTGAACCATTTTCCCGGTAGCCACCCGCCCCGAGCGATGCCCGATTCCCCGCCCAACGCCGCCCAGGATGTCCCGCCTTGGGAACGCAAACACCCACCCGGCGGAAAACACCGCGCGCGCAAGGCGGTCCCTTGGCTCATCGGGCTGGCACTGGCGGGCTGGATCCTCTGGGGACTCTGGCCAAAACCGATCCCGGTGGAAACACAGGCCGTCGCACGCCGCCCACTCACGGTATTCGTGACCGAGGAGGGCAAAACGAGGATCCGCAACCGCTTCACGGTTGCCGCGCCGGTGGCGGGCAGCATGCGTCGCGTAACACTCAAGGCAGGCGATCCGGTGAACGCCGGCAAGACGGTGCTCATGATCGTGGACGGGAGCGCTCCGGCCCTGCTCGATTCGCGCAGCCGCGCACAGGCCGAGGCACGGGTGGCTCTCCATGAGGCCGCGGTACAACGCGCCAACGAATCCGCGCACGCCGCCCGCGCGGCCCTCGCGACAAGCGAGGCGGATCGCGACCGCACGCGCTCACTTTCCCAACCGGGTTCGGTTTCGGAATCGGACCGCGACCGGATCGAGGGAGAGGCGCGCATCCGTGCCGCGGAACTTCGTGCTGCGGAATTCGCGGTGAAGATCGCGGAATACGAATTGCAACAGGCACGCGACGCACTCCGCACGCCAGCCCCGGCGGGCGATCCGGTGATCGTCACCTCGCCGATCGACGGCAAGGTGCTGCGCGTGGTGCTGGAAAGCCAAACCACGGTAGCCCCGGGAACCGTCGTGATGGAGATCGGCGACCCCGCGGACTTGGAGGTGGAGGCGGAAATGCTTTCGCGCGACGCGGTGGCGATGAGAGAGGGTGACCCGGCGACGATCGGACAATGGGGCGGCGAGGAAGCCCTCAAGGCACGGGTCCGCCGCATCGAACCGGCGGCATTCACGAAGGTGTCGGCCCTCGGGGTGGAGGAACAACGGGTGATCGTGCTCTGCGATATCACGGACAGGTCCGCGGCCGCGGAGCGTCTCGGCGACCGCTTCCGCGTGGAGGTGAAGGTCGCGGTGTGGGAGTCGTCAAACACGCTCACGGCACCTGCCGGGGCGCTGTTTCGCGAGGGAAACGAGTGGAAAACCTTCGTGATGTCGCAAGGGCGCGCACGGCTGACGACGATCAACGCAGGACGCAGCGACGGCCGCTTCACCGAGATCCTCGCGGGCCTCGCCGAAGGCGACGAGGTGCTGGTGCACCCGCCCGACACGGTGTCCGACTCCACGCGCGTCCGCCACCGCTGATCGGCGGATCCGGACGCGCTCCGTTCACAGCATTTCCAGGATGCGGTTGAAGGTCGCGCTCGGCCGCATCGCAGCCGCAGCCTTGATGTCATCCGGCGCGTAATAGCCGCCGATGTCCACCGGTTTGCCCTGCACGGCAAGCAACTCGGCCACGATCGTTTGCTCGTTGCGGGACAACTCGTCGGCCACGGGAGCGAAAACGGCCTTGAGCCCCGCATCCTCGTCCTGCGCGGCAAGCGCGCGCGCCCAGTAGAGGGCCAGGTAGAAATGCGAACCGCGGTTGTCGATGGTGCCGAGCTTGCGTCCCGGGGACCGGTCATTCTCCAGGAACATGCCGTTGGCCTCATCAAGCGTGGATGCCAGCACCGCCGCACGCGGACACGCGCCCGCCCCGGCAAGATGCTCGAAGGAGGCGGCAAGGGCGAAGAACTCGCCGAGGGAATCCCAACGCAGGTAGTTTTCCTTGAGGAACTGCTCGACATGCTTGGGCGCGGATCCGCCCGCTCCGGTCTCGAAGAGCCCCCCGCCATTCATCAAGGGCACAATGGAGAGCATCTTGGCCGAAGTACCCACCTCGAGGATCGGAAAAAGATCGGTGAGATAGTCACGCAACACATTGCCGGTCGCGGAAATGGTGTCCTCTCCCCGCACGATGCGCTCAAGCGAAAACCGACAGGCATCTGCCGGCGCGAGAAACCGGATGTCGAGCCCCGCAGTGTCGAGTCCGCCGAGAACCTCGCGCACCTTGACAAGCAACTGCGCGTCGTGCGCGCGCGCCTGGTCCAGCCAGAACACCACCGGCACTCCGGTCGCACGCGCACGCCCGACCGCGAGTTTTACCCAGTCACGCACGGCCACATCCTTGGTCTGGCAGGCACGCCAGATGTCGCCGGCCTCGACCCGGTGGGAAAACAGTTCCGCACCGGAGGCATCCACCACCCGCACGGTGCCGTCGGCAGGGATTTCAAAGGTCTTGTCGTGCGATCCGTATTCCTCTGCGGCCTGCGCCATCAACCCGACATTCGGGACCGATCCCATCGTCCGCGGATCCAGCGCGCCGTTTTCCCGGCAGAAATCGATCACGGCCTGATACACCCCGGCATAAGATGAGTCGGGAATCACGGCAAGGGTGTCCTGACGCTCCCCGGCCGCATTCCACATCTTGCCGGAGTCGCGGATCATCGCCGGCATCGATGCGTCGATGATGACATCGCTCGGCACAT
>CAZMUK010000008.1:0-38420 GCA_964569415.1 uncultured Luteolibacter sp.
CCTTCATGGCGGTGGTGATTTCGAGGAGTTCGGCGGTGATCGCGCCCTGGCGGAGTTTGTTGTATTCGAGGGTGAGTTCCTTGATGAATTTCTTCGCGTTGTCGGTGGCGGACTTCATCGCGACCATCCGTGCCGAGTGTTCCGAGGCGCGGGCCTCGACATGGGCTTGGTAGACCTCGTAGTTCACATAGAGCGGCAGGATCGCCGCAAGCACCTCGCCGGGCGAGGGTTCGAAGGTGAAATCGTGGACCGGATCGGCCTGGTGGGCGCCTACCGAGAAGCCGTTGCCCACTTGTTCGAAGGCTTGTGCCTCCCCTTCGCGGTGGCCTTGGACCGGCAGCAGCGTGACCACTTGGGGTTCCTGGCGCAGGGTGTTGACGAACGAAGTGAAGGCCACCGAGACCTTGTCGTAATTTCCGTCGAGGAACTGTTTGGTGAGGAAGCGGGCGATCGGGCGGGTCTGCGAGAAAGGAACCGGGTCGCGGACGGTGAAATCGGCAATCACCTTGCGGCCGAGTTTCTCGCAAAGCACGCGGAGTTTGCGGCCGACCGTCACAAAATGGGCATCGGGCGCCGTTTTGGAGCGGATCGCCTTGGCGAGGTTGGTATTGAGCGGGCCGCAGAGGCCCTTGTCGGTGGAGATCAGCAGCACCAGTTCGCGGGAGCCGGCGCGGTGTTCGAGCAGCGGGTGGGATTCCTCCGAGAAGTTGCGGCGGATGTCGAACAGCATCTGGGTGAGGCGTTCGGCGTAGGAGCGGCCGGCGAGGGCCTGGTCCTGGGCTTTCTTCATCTTGGCCGCGGCGACAAGTTGCATCGCGCGGGTGATCTGCGCGGTGTTCTTGACCGACTTGATGCGGCGCCGGATGTCGCGGAGGTTTGCCATTCGCTTGCTGCTGCGGGGTGGTGGTCGGGATGACGGAGAGCGGCGCCGTGCGGGCGCCCGCGGCGGATCACTTCCAGGTCTTCTTGAAGTCGGCGATCGCCTGGCCGAGCGACTCGGCCGCGGCCTTGTCCTTCTTGAGGTCGGGCTTTTCGTTGCGGATGCGGTCGAGCAGATCGGCCTTGCGGGTGGACATGAACTCGCCGAGGTCGGCTTGGAAGCGGCGGACATCCTTGACCGCCACATCGTCGAAGTGGCCGTTCTGCATGGCGAAGAGGAACACCGACTCCATTTCCATGCCCAACGGGCTGTACTGGTTTTGTTTGAACAGCTCCACGATGCGGGCGCCGCGGTCGAGTTTCTTCTTGGTGGATGCGTCGAGGTCGGAGCCGAACTGCGCGAAGGCCTGCAGTTCGCGGTACTGGGCGAGGTCGAGCTTGGTCGTGCCAGCCACCGATTTGATCGTCTTGGTTTGCGCCGCCGAACCCACGCGCGACACCGAAAGTCCCACCGAAATGGCAGGGCGGATGCCTTGGTAGAAGAGGTCGGTCTCCAGGTAGATCTGGCCGTCGGTGATCGAGATCACATTGGTCGGGATGTAGGCGGAGACATCGCCGGCCTGGGTTTCGATGATCGGCAGGGCGGTAAGCGAGCCGCCGCCCGCGGAGTCGGAGAGTCGGGCCGAGCGTTCGAGGAGCCGGGAGTGCAGGTAGAACACATCGCCCGGGTAAGCCTCGCGGCCCGAGGGGCGGCGCAGGATCAACGACACCTGGCGGTAGGCCACCGCGTGCTTCGAGAGGTCGTCGAACACGATGAGCACATCCTTGCCTTGGTCCATCAGGTATTCCGAGAGAGCGCAGCCCGCGTAGGGTGCGAGGTACTGCATCGCGGCGGCATCGGACGCCGATGCGGAGACGATGGTGGTGTATTCCATCGCGCCGGAGTCCTCGAGGGTCTTGTGGATGCGCGCGATGTTCGAGAGTTTCTGGCCGATGGCCACATAGATGCAGTACAGGGGCTTGTGGTTCTGGAGGCGGCCTTGTTCCGCGGCCTTGTTTTGTTTGGCCTGGGAAATGATGGTGTCCACCGCGATGGTGGTCTTGCCCGTGGCGCGGTCGCCGATGATCAGCTCGCGCTGGCCGCGGCCGATCGGGATCATGGCGTCGACCGCCATGATGCCGGTCTGGACCGGGACCGAGACCGACTTGCGTTTGATGATGCCCGGCGCGATTTTCTCCATCGGGTACTGGGCGGCGGCGGCGATGGCGCCTTTGCCGTCGATTGGTCGGCCGAGGGCATCGACCACGCGGCCGAGGACTGCTTCGCCGACGGGGATGGAGAGGAGTTTTCCGGTGGTGCGGCACTGCGCGCCCTCCTTCACTTCGGTGTAATCGCCCAGCAGCACGACGCCGACTTCGCTTTCCTCGAGGTTGAGGGCCATGCCGGTGACGCCGCCGTCGAATTCGATCATTTCGTTGAGCATCACATCGGAGAGGCCCTCCACCTTTGCCACGCCGTCGCCGACCTGGCGGACGGTGCCGGTATTGGTCTTGGTCACCGCGGCGGAGATGCCGGCGATCTGTTGCTCGAGTTCCTGGAGGATGCTGCTCATGGGACGGGTTGGGATGCGGGTGTTCGTCGGGAAAAAGGGATCAGAAGGACGAGGCGAGGCGGTCGATGCGGCCGCGTACCGAGCCGTCGAGGACATCATCGCCGATGCGGACGCGCAGGCCGCCGATCAGGTCGGGTTGGGTACGGTATGCGAAGCGCAGGCCCGCGCCGTGGGAGCGGGCGAGGCCGGCTTCGATCCGGCTGCGTGCTGCCGCGTCCAGTTCGGTGGCGCTTTCGACCGTGACTTCCCGGCGGGCGGCGTCGAGCCGGGCGAGTTTGAGCAGGCCGGCGAGCACCGCGGCGAAGTCGCGCGGTTTGCGTTCCGCGATGCGGCGGGCGGCGTCGCGCAGCTTCGCCTCGTCGGTTCTGCCGTTGGTTTGGCAGAGCCCGAAGATCCGGCGGGCGGTGGCGGCGGCTGTTTTGGAGATTTTCATGGAGCGTCCGGTCCGTGGGTCAGGAGCCGATTTTGGCGAGCGCTTCCTCATTGAGGCGTTTCTGGTCCTCGGGCGTGAGCACCTTGCCGGTCACCTGCGCGGTGGTGGTGGCGACGAGGCGGCCGAACTCGCGGCGGATTTCGTCGCCGAGTCGTTGGCGGTCGGCGCGGGCCGAGGCTTCCGCCTTTTCGAGGATCTGCTGGGCTTGGGCAACCGCCTCCTGGGCCTTCTGCTCTGAGAACGCGTGGGCACCCTCGCGGGCCTCCTGGATGAGGCGCATCGCGTCCTCGTTCGCCTTGGCGATGGCGGCGGCGGTGGCCTGCTCGGATTCGGCGAGCTGTTTCTCGATGCGTTTGAGCTTCTCCTCGCCTTGAGCGATGCGGTTGCGGCGTTCCTCGAGCATCTTCTGGATCGGGCCGAACGCGAATTTCTTCAGCACGAAGATCACGAGGAAGAAATTGACCACCTGCGCGATGAAGAAGGGCGCGTTGAGGCCGAAGGTCTTCTTGATGGTTTCCACCACGCCGGCGTCTCCGGCTGCATGGGCGGCATCGGCGGCGGCTGCGGCAAGGATGGGGATCATGGCGGAGGAGTGCTGGGCTGGCGTTGGGAGAAGAGGAGGAGGGGCCGCGCGTGGCCAGGATCACTGGGGCACGCGCGGCCCGGAACGGGTTCAGAACGGAACGGCGAAGGCGGTGAGGATGAAAATACCCTCGATGAGCGCGGCCAGAATGATCGAGATCACAAGGACCTTCGTTCCTGCGCCCGGATTGCGTCCGGTGGCTTCGGCGGCCTTGGCGCCGAGGATTCCGATTCCGATGCCGCCTGCGAGGGCGGCGAGTGCGACGGCGAATGCTTTGGTCATGGTGGTGTGGTGTTCGGTTGGTGTTGTGGTTTCTGCCGTCCCCGCGGTCCTGCCACGGTCCGACGGCGGAAGGGGTTCAGTGATGTTCCTCGTCGTGTTCGCAGATGAGTTTGAGGAAGATCGCGCAGAGGAGGGTGAAGACGAGAGCCTGCACGAAGCCGACGAGCAGCTCCATGAAGTAGAAGGGCAGCGCGGGGAGGAAGGCGATCTGCTTGGGTACGAGCGCCATCAGTTTCTCGAGGGTTTGCTCGCCGCCGTAGATGTTGCCGAAGAGACGGAAGCTCAGCGCCACCGGACGGATCGCGATCGAGATGATCTCCAGCACCCCGACGAAGAGGAAGATCGGGATCATCATCAGGAGCATCAGGCCCTTGAAATCCCCCTTCGGCGCGAAGATATGCGCGAGGAAGCCCTTGATGCCGTTTTCGGTGACGGCCCACCAGAACCACAGGATCGCGAAGGTGAAGGCCATCGCGGCGGTCATGTTGATGTCCGCATTCCCTCCGCGCAGCAGCGGCAGGAATCCCTTGTGGCCGGCGGCGTCCACCGTGTTCCAGCCGACCGTGCCGACGCCTGGGATCAGCGCGAGATAGTTGACCGTGAGGATGAAGAAGAACACCGAGCCGAAGAACCAGAACACCCGTTTCACCAGATGCTCGCCCATCAGTTCCGCGAGGAAATCGTAGAGGGATTCCACCGCCCATTCCGCGAAGTTCTGCAAGCCCTCGGGGACGAGTTTCATGTTGCGGGTGGCCGCCTGGCAGAACAGCACGATGAGCAGCACCGCGATCCAGACCATGATCGTCGAGTTGGTGACGAAGCCGCCGAGCTTCTGAGCGTAGAGCGGCAGTTCGTGGCCCCCTGCGGCGAGCGCGGACGACTGGCTGGCGAGCCAGACGAGGGAAGCGGCGGCGGACAGGCGGCGGAACATGCGGAGCGGCCCGGAAAGGGAACGGGCGCGGGGGATTTAGAGGGGGGCCGAATGCCCCGCAAGTTTCTTTTGTGAAAAAATGCCCCACCGCCCGAGGAGCGGATTTTGCCGGGAAATTCCTTCTTTTTCTTGCCAAGCTGGTGCCGGGGCACCCAAAACTGCGCCTGCCATGAACAAATCCGAACTTATCGATTCCATCCAAGCCGCCCTGGGCAATGATGCCACCAAACGCTCGGCCGAAGATGCCCTCAGCGCGGTCCTCCAATCGGTCCTCAGCGGCGTGAAGCGCGACGGCAAGGTCCAGATCGCCGGCTTCGGCAATTTTGAACTCAAAGTCCGCAAGGCCCGCAAAGGCATCAACCCCAAGACCGGCGAAACGATCGACATCAAGGAATCGAAGTCGGTCGGTTTCAAGGCTGCTGCGGCGCTCAAAAGCGCGCTGTAAGCCCCCGATTCCCGCATGTTTCTGGGAGACCCCGGTCGGTGCAGGCCGGGGTTTTTCCTGTCTGCGCGGTCCATCCCGCCGGATGCCCGCCCCACCACGATGAAACCCCGAACCGTTCTGGCCGAGGCGCCCCTGCCCGACGGCTCGACGCTGCGTCTGATCCTGCACGACGGGAGGGCTTCCTTGGACATCCACGGCCAGCAGGTGGCCGGCCCCGCCACCGAGCAGGTGGAAACGGAGGCGGCACGGGTCGCCTGCGCACCCTTCCGGCCGGCCCGGCAGCCGCGGCTGTGGTTCGCCGGACTGGGCCTGGCCCACGCGCTCGAGAGCGCCCTCAGGGAATTGCCCCAGAAGCGGGCGCGCTTCCTTGTCGCCGAACCGATCCGCGCCCTGCCCGGCTGGCACCGCAGCCACCTGCAGGACCGTCCTTGGCTGCAAGATGAGCGGGTCACCATCGAATCCGATGCCGGACCCTCCGGCCTCCATGCCCATGCCGGGGAGCTTCACGCGATCGTGCTGCATCGCGATTCCTGCCCACTTTCGCCGGAAAACAGGCCGTGGATCGACGATCCCCGCTGGCTTGCGGCCGCCTACGAGGCCTTGCAACCCGGCGGGATCCTGGTGGTGGCTGCCGCGGGTGGTCCCTGCGGTCCGCTGAGCCGCCGCCTGCGGCGCGCCGGGTTTGAGGTGGCCGAAGAGCGGGTCCCGGTGTCGCGGGGAGCGAAAAAACCCCGCCTCGCCCCGCTCTGGCTTGCCCGCAAACGCCGCGGGGTGGAGGCAGGTTGATCTTTCGCGCGGCGGATGATTTCTTGCCGGCCCCCGATGAAAACAACGACGACGCTTTTGCTGGCTGCCGCCCTTGGCCTCGCCCAAGCCACGGCCGGGGAACGGACAATCGTCAGGCGCCCCTTCACGGTAAGCCATGCCATCCAGGCCACCGCGCTGACCGCGGAAGCCAAGCCGCTCTCGCTCGTTCCGCGGATCTGGCGGGATTTCGAAATCGCCCGCATCGTCGCCCACGGAACGAAAGTGAAGCGGGGCGAGACCCTCGTCCGCTTCGACCCGCGGGGCATCGATGAGGCGATCGCCGACCTGCGCCTCGCGGTGCGGCGCAGCACCCCGCAACAGGCGGATGCCGCGGCGCACCCCCGCGAGGCAGCCAAGCTCGAGGAATCCGGGGCGGCCGACCGGGCCACACAAGCACAACGGCAGACCGCCAAACTCGCCGACCTCGAAGCCGACCGCGCCATGTTCGAATTCAAAGCCGCGGCTGATGGCTGGTTCGTGTACGGCTCCTTGCAAGACGGAATGTGGAAGCCGGCGGATGCCGACCTTCTTGCACCCTTCCGCAAGGTTGCACCGGGCATTCCTTTCGCCTTGCTGTTGCCCGCCGATGCCAGCCCGGTCCTGCGGGCAGCCGTGGACGCCGCGACCGCCACGGCACTCCGCGATGCGAAACGCGGCATCGCCGAAATCCCGGGCCGCGAGGACCGCCCGGTGGAGGTTGCTCTCTCATCCCGCGCCGAAATGCCCGGCGTCGACGGCAGGTTTCTTCTCGAGTTTTCCGGTACATGGCCGGAGGGCGCCGCGCCGCGTTTCGGAACCAAAGCCACGATCCACATCGTATCCCACCACAATCCGGCGGCGATCGTCCTGCCCGCATCCTTGCCGCGCTTCGGCCCCGACGGATGGTCGGTGAAGGTGCGTCTCGCCAACGGCCGCAGCGAATCGCGCAGGGTCACCCGCGGTCTCAGCTGCGGCGCGGAAACCGAAATCCTCGGCGGCCTCGAGCCCGGACAAGTGATCGTGGAATAGCCCGCGGCACTCAAGCGCAGCGCCATCGTCGAGGAACCGCCGCATCGGAAAAGCCCCGCGCGAAAACGCGGCACAGCATGCCGCTTTTGGGCTTGGCAGCCATCCGCGGAAGGCTTGGATGGTTCCGCTTTGCCCTTTCCTCCGTACCACCATTGGGCCTGGCCCGTGATTTCCTTCGCCTTGGGAAGCTGCATCGGATCCTTCCTCAATGTCGCGATCCACCGCCTGCCGCGCGGGATGTCCGTGCACCGGCCGCAGCGCTCGTTCTGCCCGGCCTGCGGAAAACCCATCGCCGCTTGGCACAACCTGCCGCTGCTCTCCTGGCTGCTGCTGCGCGGGAAATGCGGGATGTGCGGCGCTCCCATCGCGCTGCGCTACCCGATGGTGGAACTGCTCACCGCAATGCTGTTCGTCGCCGCATGGATGGTGCTGCCGCCGCAGGCGGTCCTCTTCGGTTGGGCATTCCTCGCCATCCTCGTGGCGATCACCTTCATCGATGCCGAACACATGATCATCCCCACCGGCCTGACCTGGCTGGGCACGGGGCTCGGCCTCGCCGCTGCGGCAGTCTGGCCGCGGTTTCCCGACCTGCTTTCGGACCAAGGACGCTTCCCTCATTCGCTGCTGCAAAGCGCCATCGGTTGGGCCACCGGATTCCTCGGATTGTGGGCAGTGGTCGGGCTGGGAAAGCTGGCCTTCGGCAAAAAGCGCCTTGCCTTCGCAACGGCTGCCGAATGGAGCCTGCGCGAGGCACCGGATGACGAAAGCCCGATGTGCCTCGTGATCGACGGCGAGGAGTTCCCATGGTGGGACATGTTCTCGCGCAAGACCGATGCGGCCATCCTCGAAACCAAACAGCTTCGGGTCGACGGAAACGAACATCCCCCCGGCACCGTGACGATCCGCGAAGCGGACATCGAGCTGCCCGACGGAACCACCCGCACGATCGAAAGCCTCACCTCGCTCTCCGGCACCGCCGTCAAGGCCGCGATCCCGCGCGAGGCGATGGGCTTCGGCGATGTCCACTTGCTCGGCATGATCGGCGCCTTCCTCGGCTGGCCGGGGGTTTGCTTCTCGCTGTTCTCCGCCTCCATCTTCGCGATCCTGTGGGCACTGCCGGCGCGGATCGGCTTCGGCAGGCAACTCCCCTTCGGTCCCTTCCTCGCCATGGGCGCCGCCGCATGGCTCTTCGGCGGTTGGATGCTGTGGGAAATGTACTGGCAGCTCATCACCCAGCCGCTGCCGCGGTGATTTCCGCTTGGATCGGCTGCCCGCACGCGCTGGAATCCTCGCCATGTCCCGCAACTCCGGCCTCCGGGGATCCTCCATGGCGCTGGCGCGCGCGATCCTTTCCGACCGCCGTGCGCGGCGTCAGTGGATGACGGCCGTCGCCATCGCGCCCTGCGCGATGACCGCCGCGGGAACCTGGTGGATCGACGGGTGGCTCGGCGCGCAGCCGCTGCGCTTCCTGCTGTGGTGGGGCACCTGCGGATTGCTGGCGCTGATGCTGCTGCTCTTCGCCGCATACGACGCACTGGCAGTGCTCCGCGAGGAAAGGGGGCAACGATGACTTGGCAAACCACGGCTTCCGTTCTTTGCTCCCTCGCAATGATCGCGGAGGGAAACGCGGAACCGAAAACGCGGCCGGTCATCTACCAACTGCTGGTGCGCACCTTCGGAAACACCGCGGAACACCCGAAACCCGGCGGCACCATCGCGGAAAACGGCTGCGGAAAATTCGCCGACATCAACGACAAGGCACTCGTCTCGCTTCGCGCCATGGGCTTCACCCACCTCTGGCTCACCGGCATCCACGAACAGGCAAGCGCCACCCCCTATCCGGGACGACCGGGGGACGATCCCGACATCCTCAAAGGCCTTGCCGGAAGCCCCTACGCGATCCGCGACTCGTTCGATGTCTGCCCGGACTACGCCACCGATCCGGCGAAGCGCATGCAGGAGTTCCGCGACCTCGTCGCACGCTGCCACACGCACGGGTTCAAGGTCCTCATCGACTTCGTGCCCAACCATGTCGCGCGCTCGCATGCCTCCGATGTGCGGCCCGACCTCTCCTTCGGCACCGGCGACCGCACCGACCGCTTCTTCGATCGCGACAACCACTTCTTCTACCTGCAGCCGCACCACCCCGGAGGCGGGCCGCCGCTGCGCCTGCCCGCGGCCGGACAACCGGGATGCGACGGACACTTCGAACCGGAAAACCGCATCGGCAGAGTCACCGGCAACAATGTCGTTTCCTGGGCTCCGTCGATCCACGACTGGTACGAGACGGTGAAACTCAACTACGGCCACGATTTCACCACCGGGCGCGACACCTCGCACCTGCCGGGCCCCGCATCCCCGCCGGAACAGGTCCCGAAAACATGGCGCACCATGGACGCGGTGCTCGCCCACTGGCAGGAAGCGGGCGTGGACGGATTCCGGGTGGACATGGCGCACATGGTGCCGTCCGAATTCTGGCGTTGGGTGCTGCCCAGGGCCCGCGCGCGCGATGCCGACGCGGTGTTCACCGCCGAGGCCTACGACAACGACCCGGCGAAACTCACCAACGGCAATGTGCTCGACGATCTCCTCCACGCGGGATTCGACGCGGTGTATGACGATCCGTCCTACGACATACTCGAGGGAATCTACGACGATGGAAAATGGTCCAACGACCTCGACCCGCTCACTTTCACCGGCTTCCGCTTCCACCGTTCGCTTCGCTACACGGAAAATCACGATGAGGTGCGCCTTGCCAACCCGCAGGTCTGGGGCGGCCACGGCATGCTCGTGGGACGGCCGGCTTCGGCGGTTCTCTTCGGCATGGGGCGCGGCCCCTTGATGATGTACCACGGCCAGGAGGTCGGCGAAGCCGCCCGCGGCGCAAAGGGCTTCTGCGGCGACAACGCCCGCACCTCGATCTTCGACTACGGACCGCTGCCGGAACTCCGCAAGTGGTTCAACCAAGGCGCCTGCGACGGCGCCCTGCTCTCGCCGGAACAAAAGGCGCTGCGCGAGTGGTATGCCCGGTTGCTGCAGGTCACCGCGCGCCCCGCGTTCACCCGCGGCGAGTTCTACGGACTCAACCACGCCAACCGCGACAACCCGCGCTTCGGCCGCATGCCCGGCGAGGAGGCATCCGGCCATTGGCTCTACGCCTTCCTGCGCCGCGATACGAAGAGCCGCGAAGCCTTCCTCGTGATCGCGAATTTCCATCCGGCCGAGATCCTGCGCGGAGGCCGCGTGCGCATCCCCCGAGAAGCCCGCGAGTTCCTCGGGCGCAGCGTGGAAAAGGAACTCCGCTTCGAGGACCGGCTCGCGACACCCTGGAAAGGCGCGGCCTCCGCGGAGGAACTCGAACACGCTGGCATCCCGCTGCCGGACCTCCCGCCGCTCTCGGCACTGATGATTGAAATCAGCGGCTGACCCCGGCCCCGAGCGCTGCGAGCACCGCGCCCGCCGCATCGTGAAAGGCCGCCGCCACCTTGCTGCGCGCGGAATCCTGCAAGGCCACCGGTTTCCCGGAATCCCCACCCTCCCGCGTGGCGAGATCGATCGGGATCCTTCCCAACAACGGCACCCGCATCGCCTCGGCCTCGCGCACCCCGCCACCATCGCCGAAAATCGGATAGCGCTTGCCGGCATCACACTCGAACCACGCCATGTTCTCGATCAGCCCGAGCACCGGCACATTCACTTTCGCAAACATCGCCACCGCCTTGCGCGCGTCGATCAACGCCACCTCCTGCGGCGTGGTGACAATCACCGCTCCGTCCACCGCCACGGTCTGCACGATGGTGAGCTGGATGTCCCCGGTGCCCGGCGGAAGATCCAACACCAGACAATCCAGCTCCCCCCAAGCAACCTGCCGCAGAAACTGCTGGGTGTAGCGCGTCGCCATCGGCCCGCGCACAATCACCGGCGAACGATCGTCGAGCAACAGCCCCATCGACATGATCCTCACGCCGTGCGCCTCGACCGGGATGATCTCGTCCCGCTCGTTGGCGGAGGGTCGCGCGTCCACCCCGAACATCATGGCCATCGAAGGCCCGTAGAGATCGCAATCGCACAGCCCCGTGCGCAACCCGCGCGCCGCCAGCGAAACCGCGAGGTTGGCCGCCACCGTGGATTTGCCGACCCCGCCCTTGCCGGAGGCAACCGCCACAATGTGCCTCACTCCCGGAATCGACGACCTGCCCACCGCCCCGCCCCCGGCCGCGGGCGCGTCCTTGACCTCGATGTCGACCTTGACCGTTCCGGCCCCGGACAAGGCGTCGAGGACAGCGCGACAATCCTGGAAAATCCGTTCGGGAACCGCGGGATCCCGCGTCTGAACCTCGAGGCGCACCAAGGTCTCCCCGCCGCCGATGCGGATCTCCTTGACCAGACCAAACGAAACAATGTCGCGCGAAAATCCGGGATAGCGCACCTGCCGCAACGCGTCCCTCACCGTGTCCTCGTTCATTCGCGAGCCATTCTCTCCCATCCGTGCGCCAGCGCAAGCGATTGTGGCCCCGGCGGTTGACTCGGCCCCGCCGCTGCGCAGATACTCGCCTCCCCGCACCATGGAACAGGTCATCATCATCGGCACCGGCTGCGCCGGCTACACCGCGGCCATCTACACCGCCCGCGCCAACCTCTCGCCCCTGCTGCTCTCCGGCACCCAGCCGGGGGGACAACTCACCACCACCACCGAAGTGGAAAATTTCCCCGGCCACCCGGACGGCATCCTCGGCCCGGAACTGATGTCGCGCATGCAGGCACAAGCGGAAAAATTCGGCGCCCGCATCGCATGGGCATCGGTCGAATCCGTCACCCGCGAACCAGACGGATCCTTTTCGCTCAATGCAGGCGAGGAAGGTTTCCGCGCCAAGACGGTGATCATCGCCACCGGCGCCGCTCCGCGCCACCTCGGCCTGCCCAACGAAAAACAACTCATCGGCCACGGCCTCACCTCCTGCGCCACCTGCGACGGCGCGTTCTACCGCGATGTGCCGGTCTGCGTGATCGGCGGCGGCGACAGCGCCTGCGAGGAGGCCGACTTCCTCACCCGCTTCGCAAGCAGGGTCTACCTGATCCACCGGCGCGACACGCTGCGCGCATCGAAAATCATGGCCGACCGCGTCCTGGCCAATCCGAAGATCGAGCCGGTGTGGAACTCGACGGTAAGCGAATACCTCGCCGATGATCGCGGGGAAATGCGCGCAGTGCGGCTGCGCAATCTCGTCGACGGCTCGGAAAGCGAACTCGCGGTGGCCTGCGTCTTTGTCGCCATCGGCCACACGCCCAACAGCGCCTTCCTCGGCGATCTGGTGGACCGCGATGAAAACGGGTACATCCTGCAGACTCCGGGCCGCACCTCGACCAAGACGCCGGGGCTTTTCGCCGCAGGCGATGTGGCCGACCACTACTACCGCCAGGCCATCACCGCCGCAGGGCAGGGCTGTGCCGCAGCTCTCGAGGCGGAGCGGTTCCTCGCCGGCCACTGAGGCAGCCTGAGGCCGCAACACCGCGCGGCCACCCTCACGCGCGCACAGCACCGGCCGTCGTACGCCGCGCGCGCACCGCGCCGGCCAGGGTGTCCAGCACCTTGACGGTATCGTCCCAGCCGATGCAGGCGTCGGTCACCGACTGCCCGCGCACAAGCCCCTCCGGCCCCGAACCCAGACTCTGACTGCCCTCGACAAGATTGGACTCGATCATCACCGAGGTGATCACGCGGCAACCATCGGCGATCCGACCCGCGATGTCCGCCGCCACCACAGGCTGCCTGCGGAAATCCTTGAGCGAGTTGCCGTGCGAGCAATCGACCATCACCGACTCCGGCAGCCCCTGCTTGCGCAGCAGTTCGGCAGCCGCGGCAATGTCCGCCGCACCATGGTTGGGCCCGGCCTTGCCGCCGCGCAGGATGACATGACAGCTGTCGTTGCCGGTCGTCGCGAAAATCGCCGATACCCCCTGCTTGGTGACGCCGAGAAAATGATGCGGCTTGGCGGAGGACTGGATCGCGTCCACCGCGATCTGCAGCGAGCCGCCCGTGCCGTTCTTGAAACCGATCGGCATCGAAAGCCCCGACGCCAACTCGCGGTGCACCTGGGACTCGGTGGTGCGCGCGCCGATCGCTCCCCACGAGATGAGATCGGCAATGTACTGCGGCGAAATCACATCGAGAAACTCCGTGCCTGCCGGCAACCCGGTCTTGGCGAGATCGATCAGCAATCCCCGCGCCGCACGCAACCCGTGATTGATATCAAAAGAGCCATCGAGCCCCGGATCATTGATGAGACCCTTCCAGCCCACCGTGGTGCGAGGCTTCTCGAAGTAGACGCGCATGATCACCAACAGGTCGTCCTCAAGCCGCTTGGCCTCGCGCAACAGCCGCTCGCCGTACTCGCGCGCGGCATCGGGATCGTGAATCGAGCAGGGACCCACCACCGCCAGCAGGCGGTCGTCCTCCCGCCGCAGGATTGCCGCCGCCTGCTGCCGCGCGGCATGAACGGTTTCCGACACCACCTCGGTGAGCGGCAGGAAATACCCGAGCACCGCCGGGGAAATCAGCGGCTCCAACCCGGTGATCCGGAGGTCGTCGGTGCGATGTCGCGTCACGCGGCCCATCCTTGGCCCGGCCCGCGGCACCGCGCAAGGAACAAGTTGGCAGCCCCCGGGCCGCCGACCTCAGATTTCGTAGTCGTTGCGCTCGTTGCGGTCGGCCTGGTCCACGGATTCGCCGGCATCCACCCGCTTGGTGAAGGCGACGAACCGGGCAAGCTCCTGCCGCACCACCGGCAGCAGGAAGTACACGCCGATCAGGTTGGGAACGCTCATCGCAAACAGCGAGGCATCGGAAAAATCGGTGGCGTTGCCCATCGAGGCGGAGGAGCCGACGATGATGACGAGGCAAAACAGAGCCTTGTAGGTCCACGCCGAGAGAGGCCGCTTCCCGAACAGGGACTGCCACGCCTGCAGACCGTAATAACTCCAGGTGATGAGGGTCGAGAATGCGAAGAGAAACACGCAGGCGAAGAGGATGTACTTGAAGGACGCGTGCACGGTCTCGAAGGCCAGCGAGGTCATCTGGATGCCGAATTTGGTGCCGTCGCCGTCGACCTGGCCGAGCACAAATTGCTGGCCGTGGATGGTGTAGGCGGCGGCCCCCGCTCCGTCGAAATGCATCGTCACGCAAAGCACCAGTGCAGTCATGGTGCAGACCACCACGGTGTCGAGGAAGGGCTCGAGCAGCGCCACCACCCCCTCGGATGCCGGACGGCGGGTCTTGGCCGCGGCATGCGCGATCGGCGCGGAACCGATGCCGGCCTCGTTGGAAAAGGTGGCGCGCCGCATTCCCCAGATGAACGCCGCCAGCAGCCCGCCGGTGATCGCCGCACGCGGCTGGAAGGCCTCGGTGACGATCATGCCCAGCGCGGGGATGATGTCGCCGGCATTGACCAACAGCACGATGATACAGCTGACCACATAGGTCGCGCACATGAGGGGCACGAGCTTGCCGGTCACCTTGGCGATGCCCTGGATCCCGCCGATGATCACCAGGGCGGTCAGAAAGGCCATGATCAGGCCGAAGACCCATTGGTTGCTGGCGAAAAAGGACTCCTTTCCTCCGGTGATGCTGACGAGCTGGGCGGTGACCTGGTTGACCTGGAAGACATTCCCGCCGCCGAACGAGGCGAACACGCACATGACGGCGAAGACCGTGGCGAGCACCACGCCCAGCGGCTTGAGCCCGCGCTCGGCGAAGCCCTTGCGCAGGTAGTACATCGCCCCGCCGTGCACCTTGCCGTCCTTGTCGAACTCGCGGTACTTCACGCCCAAGGTGCACTCGGCGAACTTGGTGGTCATGCCGATGAAGCCGCTCAGGAACAGCCAGAAGGCCACGCCGGGTCCGCCGCTCTGGATGCCGATGGCCACGCCGGCGATGTTGCCGAGCCCCACCGTGCCCGACACCGCCGCGCTCAAGGCCTGGAAGTGGGTGACCTCGCCCGGATCATCGGGACGGCTGTACTTGCCGCGCACGGTGCGCAGCGCGAGACCAAAGGCGCGGATGTTGATGAAGCGCAGCGCAAGAGTCAGGATCACACCGGCCGCGGCCAGCCAGAAGATCACCGCGAAAGCCTCGAAGTTCCCGATCTTGATCTTGAAGAACACGAGATCGACAAAGGGTTTGGTGACCTTGCCGAACCAGGCGTCGATCCGCTGGTCGAGCGACATCGCGACCTGCCCGTTCTCCGCGGCGGCCAGCCGCGGGGCAAAGCCCAGCAGGCCGAGACAAAGGATGATCCACCACGCGCGGAAAAAGGTTGTTTTGCGGAGCATGGACAAAATCCTGTCCGCCACGGCCATGCGCGACAAGGAAAAAGGCCCACGAGCCGCATCGCCCGCCGCTCAGAGGCCTGCCGGGAAGGTCTCGGGGGCCTCGTCTCGCGACCACTGCTCGCGCCGCTCGAGCGGCTCGACCGCCCGGGTATCGTCGAAGTGAAGGATAAAATCGAACTGCTGCGGCAGACACGCTTCAAGGTAGTGGCTGGTGCGCTCGGTCTCGGGGCGGTAGACCACCCCGATGGCGCGCTGGAGGCGGCGCTCGGCAAGCATTTCGGCCGCAGCGTCCTTGCCGCGGAGATCCAGCCAGAAGCCGGGAATGCCCACCTGGTGGAACAGATGCTCGTAGCTGCCCGGCAGCCCGGGACTCACCTTGCGCCGCGCCGCCGGAAGATGCCAGCCCGCGGCCGCGGTGACGGTGCCGGTGTAGGTGGAGAACCCGATGATCGAGCATTTGCCCGGGAAAGCCTCGCGCACGAGTTGGCCGATGTTGTGCTCGCCCCGCCATGCCATCGAAGTGGCGCGAGCATCGCCCACATGGGAGTTGTGCGCCCACACCACCACCTTGGCACGACCGCAACGCGACTGGAGATGTGCCAGCAAAGCCACCAAGGTTTCCATCATGTGGCGGTCGCGCAGGTTCCACGACGATACCTCGGAACGAAACATGCCGCGGTAGTATTCCTCGGCATTGCGCACGAGACGGGCGTTCTGTTCGGCAAAGAAGAACTCGTCGGCCGCCGCCGTCCCGTTGCCTCGCATGTACTCGCTTTCGCGGTCCATCAGGTCGGTGAGCACGGTCACCACCTCCTCCCGGCAGTCGGCCTCGACCCCGGCGGCGGCAAGCAGGCCGTAGTGCTGAGGATCGCGTCCATGCCGGTCGATGCAAGAGTAGAGGGCCTTGGCCCGGGCGGCCTGCGTGGGGTCCTTTTTCCCAAGATAGGCGAGAACCTCGTCGATGGACTTGTGCATGCTGTAAAGGTCCAGCCCGTAGAAGCCGACCTGATGATCGGGCGAGCCGACGCTGTCGTTGTGATCGCGCAGCCATCCGACGAACTCGAGCACATCGGCATTGCGCCACATCCATCCGGGAAAGCGGTCGAAGCCGGCCAAGGCCTCCACGCTCTCGCCATCGTCCGACGCCCCCCTCACATAGCGGTTGACCCGGAAGGCGTCGGGCCAATCGGCCTCGGCGGCAACCGCGAGGAAGCCCTTTTCCTCGATCAGCCGCCGCGTGATGAGCGCCCGCTGACGATAAAACTCGTGAGTGCCGTGGGTGGCCTCGCCCATCAGCACGATCTGCGAGTCACCGACGGCCTCGATAAGTTCGTTGTAATCCTCCCGGGTGCCGGTGAGCGGACGGGCGTGACGACGCAGGAGCCGCGCGGGTTCCAGCGCCGCATTCACCACCGACGCCGCCGCGCCCGGACCTTCCGCGGTTTTCCCGCTGAGCAAGGACTGAACCTCCCCATCCTCGATCTGACGAAAGTCGTCATACCATCCGCCTACCGAGCGGAAGGGTTCGGGTTGTGCCACCACCGCGACCTCCTCGGCCTCGCCCTGCAGTCGGCTCACGGTTTCCGGTGGCGCCACCGGCAAGGCCACCACGATTCTGGCGGCATGCAGTTCGCGCAAGAGCCGCACCGCGGCCGACATCGAGGCGCCGGTAGCCGCCCCATCGTCGACCACGATCACGGTGCGGCCCGCCACATCGAGCGGCGCGGATCCGCCGCGGTACAGGTGCTCGCGGCGCTCGAGCTCGGCCTCTTCGCGCCGCAGCACGGCGTCCACCGCCGGTGCGCTGATGCCGAGCCTGCGGATCAAGGGCTCGTCGAGGATCCTCACGCCGCCGCTGGCAAGCGCTCCCATCGCGGTCTCCTCGTGGCCTGGAATCCCGAGCTTGCGCACCACCAGCACATCGAAGGGACGGCCCAACATCCGCGCGATTTCCGCGGCGACCGGAACGCCGCCCCGCGGCAACGCGAGAATCACACAGGTTTCGTCCTCGGCGAGATGCCAGAGCAGCGAGGCAAGATGACGACCGGCGTCTTGCCGGTCACGGAAGCGGATGTGATGAAGCGTTTGCATGGATTTGATATCAAGAAGACGGCGGAGAATAATGAGAGAGATAGAGGTCGAACCAGTCGGCTGCAGCCGTGGCGGCGTGTGTGGCGGCCCCTGCTTCGCGCAATGTGGAACCGGCGCCGGCCAACAGCACCATGTGCTTGATGCCCGCCAAACGCTGGAAGGCCGCGCGGTTGCGGTGAATGAGCGGATGATCCAGCCCGCCCGCCACCAGCAAGGTCGGCGCCGTGACCCGCGCGACTGCATCGCCCGCCAGGTCGGTGCGCCCGGCGATGCACACGACCGCCTGGATGTCGGGATTGTCCGATGCGGCCAGCAACGCACCGCCGGCTCCGGTGCCGATTCCGAGATAGCCCACGCCGAGATTGCGCAGGGCCGTCTCCTCCATCGCCCACCGCGCCGCATACGCGAGTCGATCGGCCAAAAAAGAAACATTGTACCGAAGCTCCGCGGTATCGCGCTCGCAGCGAACCTCCTCGGAAGTCAGGGGATCGAACATCAGAGTCGCGATCCGCTTCCGGTGAAGCTCTGCCGCCACCTCGAGGGAAAGCGCCCCGCGTCGCGTCGCCCCGCCGTCGGGCAACACCACCACCAGACCGCGGGCACCGACAGGAACCGCCGCCTCGCCCTCGAGTGTGACCCGCGAGCAAGGGATGCGGACTTCCCATTCGTGCAATGGTGACAAGGCGGTGTTCATGGAAGGGAGGGGGCGGGGACCGACGGCGGGGTCCGGAGGGATACCTACAATCCCCAACGGAAGCCGACGCCGCAGGGTAGCCCATCGGCCTCACTCCCGACATGCGCCGCCGCGCGCATCGCCCCTCGGTGGAGGCACGCCCCGCATCCGCGGAACAGCTTACGCGCTCCCGTGGGCTTGCGCGCACACGGCCTACGCCGACCCTTCCCCGGCCACCGCCCGCGAGGGTGGTTCGTCTACACCCTCCTCATACAAAAAGCCGCCGGTCCAGCGCCCGGTACTGCACGGCCTCCAGCACATCCTCGGGGCGAATCCGCTCGCTGCCCGCCAGATCCGCCAAGGTGCGTGCCACCTTGAGAATCCGGTCATGGGCCCGCGCCGAGAAACTCATCTCCTCCATCGCGCGCTCAAGATAGGAGGCCGACTCTCCATCAAGCCGGCAATGCTCCTTGACCTGCCGCGGCCGCATCGCGGCGTTGGTGATGCAGCCCGTGTCGCGGAACCTCCCGGCCTGCACGCGCCGCGCCGCAGCCACCCGTTCCCGCACCTGCGCGGAACTCTCGCCGGGCGGACCCGCCGCCGTCAGCTCGCGATACTCCACCACCGGCACCTCGACATGCAAATCAATGCGGTCGAGCAAAGGACCCGAAATCCGCTGACGGTAGTTCTCGATCTGCCGCGGTGAACAACGACACTGACGCCGCAGATCGCCGTAGAACCCGCATGGACAGGGATTCATGGCCGCCACCAACATGAACCGCGCGGGAAAGGTCAGCGAACCGGCCGCGCGCGAAATGGTGACCTCGCCGTCCTCCAAGGGCTGACGCATCACCTCCAGCGTCTGTCGCCGGAACTCGGGCAACTCGTCGAGAAACAATACCCCGTGGTGCGCCAGCGATACCTCCCCCGGCCCGGGATTGCTCCCGCCTCCCAACAACCCGGCATCGGAAATCGTGTGATGGGGCGACCGGAACGGACGCACCCGGAGAAATGAATCGGCCGATCCCGCCAACCCGGCAATCGAATGGATCTTGGTGGTTTCCACCGCCTCCTCTTCCGTCATGTCGGGCATGATGGTCGGAACCCGCTTCGCCAACATCGATTTGCCGGTGCCTGGCGGACCAATCATCATCAGGTTGTGCCCACCGGCGGCAGCGACCTCCAGAGCCCGTTTGACATGGTGCTGGCCCCGCACCTCCTCGAAGTCGCTCTCGTAGTCGCGATGAGTCTGGAAAAACGCGGGGCGGTCCAACCGATAGGGAGGAATCACCGCTTCCCCGTCGAGAAACTCCCAAGCCTCGCGCAGGTTGCGTACCGGAAACACCTCCACTCCCTCAATCACCGCCGCCTCGGCCGCATTCGCATCGGGCACCAACACCCGCTTGCGCCCGTTGCGCCGCGCCTCGAGTGCGATCGACAATACCCCTTTCACCGGCCGCACCGCGCCATCGAGTCCCAGCTCCCCCACCACACAGCAATCCTCCGCATCGAAGGGCCGCGCCCGCGACGCCGCCACCATCGCCAGCGCGATGGGCAAATCAAACGACGGACCCTCCTTCTTCAAATCCGCCGGGGCCAGATTCACCGTCTTGACCCCATCGGCCAAAAACAATGCCGAGGCCCCGATCGCCGAGGTCACCCTTTGCGAGGACTCCCTCACCGCGGCGTCCGGCAAACCGACGATCACCACCATCGGCTTGTCCGCCCCTCTGGCGTTGACCTCCACCTCCACCTCCCGGGCATCCACCCCCCGCAGCGCGGCCGAATACATTCTTGTGATCATTTGAACACCTTTACGGGCGCCTCCTGGGTCTCTTGCACCGGAAATCAAAAAATTTCCACGGGCACGGTGCTCCCAGCCGACGGGATCGACGCCGCTCGCGAAAGGACGGAGAACGCTCCGGACGGCCTCTTGGCGGGGAGGTCAAACTTGGGCCAGCCGATAGCCGAGGAACACCATGGCGAGGCCGCCGAGGGTTGAGAGCAGGAGGTTGCCGAGGGCGAGGCCGGTGCATCCTCCGGCAAGCAGGTGATGGGTGTCGTGGCCGAAGGTCGAGAAGGTGGTGAAGCCGCCGAGAAACCCGGTCACAAGGAAGGGAAACATCCACGCCGGAGCCTCGCGCGAAGCGAAGGCACCGAAGAGACAACCGATGGCGAGGCAGCCGAGGAGGTTGCAGGCGAGGATGCCGGCAGGGAAGCGGTGGAGCGGACCATTCGCGGCAAGCCTGGTGATCCCCGCGCTGAGCGCCCAGCGGGCCACAGCTCCCAATCCGCCTCCGAGAAAAATCCAAAGCGACGCGTGCATGGCCGCAGCCAAGCGGAAAAGCCCGACCCCGGAAACGGCGAAATGGAAAGCACCAATGGGGCCACCCCCCGCCACGCGCGGGTTGCCGGACCGCAAGCGGCAAAACCCACTCCGTTTCACGGCATCCGGCGATTCCAAAACAAGGATCCGGGGGAGCTGTCGCTTCTCCTTGCGATGAACCGCAACCATCTCGCCGTCGGGGCTCTGCTCGCACTCGCGCTGCATCCCTCGCCTCTCGCGGGACAAGTCCGGACCGGCGCGGCGATCGTCGCGGCCGCGCGCAGCCAGATCGGCGAGACGAAGACCTACGATCCCGCCTACACAACCCTCGGCTATCCGGGAGGCGATGTTGCCAAGGACCGCGGTGTCTGCACCGATGTGGTCATCCGAGCCTTGCGCAAGTCCCTGCGGGCCGATCTCCAGAAACTCGTCCACGAAGACATGCGCCGGCATTTCGCGGCCTACCCGCGGAACTGGGGTCTGGCGCGTCCCGATCCGAACATCGATCACCGCCGGGTTCCGAACCTGCAAACTTATTTCACCCGCCGCGGCATGTCCCGGCAGATCGGCAAAACCGCCGCCGACTTTCTTCCCGGTGACCTCATCACCTGCACCGTCCCGCCGCGGTTGCCGCACATCATGATCGTCAGCGACCGCACGCGCGCCGACGGAGCCCCGCTTGTCATTCACAACATCGGCCGTGGCACGGTGGAGGAGGACCGGCTCTTCAGCTTCCCCCACACCGGTCACTACCGTTGGAAATAGCGCGCAGTTGTTGCGGCATCGAGCCGTTGGCGCCTGCCGGACGGAGGACGCAGGCCCACCCACTTCCGCCATCGGCAACGCCAATGGTCATTTCCCTTCGCGCCGCGGCGGCGGCGCGTCGTGCGGCTTGTCCGGCCAGGGATGGCGCGGGTAGCGGCCGGCCACCTCCTTTTTCATTTGCGGGTAGCCGCTCGCCCAGAAGCTCGGGAGGTCCTTGGTCATCTGCCACGGCTTTTGTCCAGGCGTGAGGATGTGGACCAGCAGCGGAACCCTGCCGTGGACGATCGCCGGAGTCTCGCGCACTCCGAACAGGTCGGACACCCTTGCGGAAATGAAGGGACCGCCCTCCTTTCCGTAGGTGATGCGCGCCACATGACCGTTGGCGAGCGTCACGCGCTCCGGGCAGCACGCGTCGAGCATCGCGCGCTGCGATGCCGAAAGCCACTCTCGCAGCACCGGCCAGACCTCGCGTTCCTTGATGTCCTTGTAGGAAACCGCGCCGTGACAGACCTGCGCGATGGCGGCCGCCTTGTCGTCGTCGGTCCAGCCGGGCATGCCCGATTCCGGCATCGCCTGGGCGAGCAAGTGCAGGCGCGCGGCCCATTGCTCGACGCGGTGATCCCAGTGCTTGAGCACCAGCTCGCCCGAAAGCACACGGGCGGCAAGCAGTTCCGCAGCTTGGTCGGCAGGCACATCGCGGTCGCTCTCGCGGGTCTCGATCACCAGATCGCGGAAGCGGGTTTCGCGACGGGCCACCGCACGGCGACGGGTCTCGTCCCACGCGGCTCCCTCGACAAGCGTGAGGTCCTCCGGAAACAGTTCCGCAAGCCATGCCGGATCGATCACCGTGGCGCGGCGCAAGTGGGTGATCACCTCGCGCGCCTCCACTTCGGTGATTTCCGCGGCGACGAGGACGGCATCCTCCCGCACGCAGGAATCCGCATCGAGTTTTCCGCGGCGTTTGCCGACGAGGCGGCAAGCGGCCGACCCGGGGTTGAGGCGCAACGCGAGGTGGTCGCTGAAGGCCGCGAGCATTGCCTTGCCCACCGCCTCGCCGCGAGCCGCGAAATCGGGCGCGCTCCATGGCCAGCCCTCCTTTTGTCCCATGTCCCGCAGCCGCGCCATCGTCGCCGCAGTTTCCCGCGCACCGCGCGCGTGCAGGCCGGCCGGGGCGCAGCGTCGCGGATCGAAACCCGTCGCCTCGGCGGATTCGAAGGCACGCCACTCGGCGGCGAAATCCGTGCGGTCGCCGGGGGCGGTGAAGTCCTTGCGGCCGATGCTCGCGGGCTTCGCGGAAAAAATCCCCTCGCCCTGCATCGCCGCGGCGATGAACGCGGTCTCCGCGGCGCAGCCGAGATCGTGTCCGGCCAAAAGGAGTCGTGCAAAGCGCGGCTCCAGAGGCAGGCGCGCCATGCGCCGTCCTTGAGGGGTCGGCAGTCCGGCCGCATCGATTGCACCGAGATCGTGCAGCAATCGTTCGGCACGCAGCAAGGCCTCCTCTTCCGGCGCATCGAGCCAGCGGAAACCCCGCGCCTCGGTGAAGCCCGCGGCCTTGAGCAGCAGCACGCACTCGGCAAGATCCACCCGCCGCACTTCGGGCAGTTCGAAGTCCGCCCGGCGCGCATGCTCGGCACGGCTCCACAAACGGAACGCGCGCCCCGGCGCGGTGCGGCCGGCGCGACCGGCACGCTGTTCGGCCGCGGCCTTCGAGATCCCGCGCACAAGCAGCGTATTGATTCCGCGGCGCGGATCATAAGCGGCGAGCCTCGCCAACCCGGAATCAATCACGGTGCGCACGCCTTCTATCGTAAGCGAGGTTTCCGCGACATTGGTGGCGACGATGATCTTCGGCCGGGAGCCCGGTGTCACCGCGGCTTCCTGCGCCGCCGGCGGAAGCGATGAGTACAGGGGAAACACATCGCGCCCCTTGGCGACCGAACCTTCCGCGAGCAAGGCGATGGTCTTGCGGATCTCGTGGGTGCCGGGAAGAAACATCAGGATATCACCCGCGTCCGGCATCGCCACCGCCTCGCGGCACACCGTCACCATTCGCTCCCACAACGGGATTTCACGGGGCGGACCACCGCGCCGGGAATCGGCTGCGGCAACGGGCGCGCGATGAATCACCTCCACCGGATGCGTTCTGCCGCCCGCCTCCAGCGATACCGCGGGCGCGAGAAACTCCGCGAGACCGGCCGTCTCAAGCGTGGCGGACATCACCACGATGCGCAGATCCGGCCGTTGTTGTTCCTGGAGCATCAAACAGCGACCGAGCGCCACATCCACCGCGAGCCGCCGTTCGTGGAATTCATCGAAGACCACCGCGCCGACACCCTCGAGCAACGGATCATCCTGAATCCAGCGCTGAAAGACCCCGTCGGTGAGAAAGAGAATGCGGGTATCCTTGCCGTACTTCGTGTCGAAACGCACCGCATAGCCGGTTTCCGCGCCCACCGCGCCGTTGCGGCGGCGCGCCACCCAGCCGGCGAGCAGGCGCGCAGCCATCCGCCGCGGCTCGATCACCAACACCCGGCCTTGCACACCCGCCTCGAGCAGCATGCCCGGCACCTCGGTGGATTTTCCCGATCCGGTCGGCGCCTTGAGCAGCACCCGCGCGCGATGCTCCCGAGCCACCGCTTCGCGCAGGGCTGCGGAGATCTCGTGGACCGGCAAAGACATGGAGGCTCCGGGCCGGATGGATCAGTGCAGGAAATGCCGCACACCGGTGAACACCATCGCCATGCCCGCGGCATCCGCCGCGGCGATCACCTCCTCGTCGCGCACCGAACCACCCGGCTGGATGCAGGCCGTGGCCCCGGCATCGATCGCCGATTGCAAGCCGTCGGCAAAAGGGAACATCGCGTCCGAGGCCACCACGCTGCCCGCGAGATCCAGCCCGGCCTCCTTCGCCTTCCAGATCGCGATGCGCGAGGAGTCCACGCGGCTCATCTGCCCGGCGCCGATGCCGAGGGTGCGGTCGTTGGTGCAATAGACGATGGCGGTGGACTTGACCTGCTTGACGATGCGCCATCCGAAGCGCATCGCGCGCAGTTCGCCCTCGGTGGGCGGACGCTTGGTGACCACCTTGGTCTCGAGGTTGTCGAGTCCGAGCGCGGTGTGGTCGCGCTCCATGACCATCACCCCGCCCGGACAGGAACGGATCACCGGCTCCTTGCGCTCGCGCAGGTAGGCGTCGTTCATCCGCATCAGGCGCAGGTTCTTCTTCTTCTGCAGCAACGCGCGTGCGTCGGCCTCGAAGTCCGGGGCGATGATCACATCGGTGAAGATCTCGGCGATCACCCGCGCCAGCTCGAGGGTGAGCGGCCGGTTGCAAACGATCACCCCGCCGAAGGGAGCCTGGCGGTCGGTTTCAAACGCCTTCTGCCATGCCGCGCGCAGGTCCTCGTCGTCCTGGCCCACCCCGCAGGGATTGGTGTGCTTGAGGATCGCCACGGTGGGGCGCACGAAGCCGAGGATCAGGTCGGCCGCCGACTCGATGTCGAGGATGTTGGTGTAGGAAAGGCCCTTGCCCTGCAACTGGGTGAAGCATTCGCGGAAGTTTCCGTAGAGCGAACACTTCTGGTGGGGGTTGTCGCCGTAGCGGAGTTCCTGCTCGAGCGGCAAACTCAGGGTGAAGCTGCGACCGGTGCCGGTGCCGCCGCTTCCGAGGTAGTTGGAGATCGCCGCGTCGTAGCGCGAGGTGCGCAGGAACACCTTCACCGCCAGTTCCTCGCGCAGCCCCCTGGTGGTGTCCCCGTTGTTTTCACGCATCTCCCCGATCACCCGCGGATAGTCCGCCGGATCGGCGATGACCGTGACATGCGAGTGGTTCTTGGCCGCGCTGCGCAGCATCGAGGGCCCGCCGATGTCGATGTTCTCCACGGCCTCGGCGAGGGTGACCCCGGGCTTGGCGATGGTTTCCTCGAACGGGTAGAGGTTCACCGCGACCAGATCTATGGGCGGAATGGCGTGTTGCGCGGCCTGGGAAGAGTGCTCTTCGTCGTCGCGCCGCTGGAGCAGGCCGCCGTGGACCTTCGGGTGGAGGGTCTTGACGCGTCCGTCGAACAATTCCGGCGCGCCGGTGTAGTCGGAGACATCCGTGACCGTCAGCCCGGCCTCGCGCAGCGCGCCGGCGGTGCCGCCGGTGGAGAGAAGTTCCACACCGAGCCCGGCGAGGTCCTTGGCAAACTCGATGAGACCGGTCTTGTCCGAGACCGAGAGCAGGGCGCGGGTAATGGGCATGGCGGGTGGCGGACGGGGTTTCGGGCCGGCTCCGCGGGGAAACGGCGGGCAAAGCCCTACCCAAGGCCGGGCCCCGGGGCAAGCCCAATGGCGGGGCACCGGGCCTCAGGTGGGCTGCTCGCCGCGCGCCATCACCACCTTGCCGGTACGCACCGTCTCGATGATGTCGAATTGGGAAAACATCGCCACGGCCGCGTCCACCTTGGGACTGTCGCCGCAAATCATCACGATCATCGACGAAGGGGTGAGATCCACGGTTTTCCCCGCAAAATGCTCGCAAACCTGCAGGGCCATCGAGCGATCGGCGGAGACGCACTTGATCTTGATGAGCACCAGTTCCTTGGTGACCGCATCGGCCGAGGTATGCTCGAAGCAATGGATCACATCAATGAGCTTGCCGACCTGGCGGATGATCTGGTCGAGCCCCTCGGGATCGCCGGAGATCCCGATGGTCATGCGCGAGAAGTCCGGGTTGCGCCCGCCGGAGACGACGAGCGAATCGATGTTGAAACCGCGGCGGGAAAAGACCTGGCAGATGCGCATCAGCACGCCGGGCTCGTTCTTGACGAGGATCGAGAGCGTGTGCATCGCCCCTCCGGCGGAGGCCGGGCCGGGATGGTCGGTGGTGACGGGTGCGTGGGACATGGGCGGGAAACAGGCGGGAGGTTCAGGTGGAGCCGACCGGTTTGGCCATCCGCTGCTTGGGGGCCTCGGTGATCATGTCCTCGAGGGCGGCGCCGGCGGGAATCATCGGAAACACATTGTCGGTCTTCACGCACTCTGCATGGATGAGCACCGGTCCGTCGTTCCACGACAGCGCCTTGCGCAACTGGCGGGTGACATCCGCCGGACGCTTGATGTAGACTGAGGGGATACCGTAGGCGGCGGCGAGCTTGCAGAAGTCGGGATTGCCGATCAGGTCCACGCCGCTCTCGCGGTTCTCGAAGAAGAGTTCCTGCCATTGGCGCACCATGCCGAGGTAATGGTTGTTGAGGACCACGATTTTGATCGGCAGCTTGTGGATTTGCGCGGTGGCCAGCTCGCAGAGGGTCATCTGGAAGCCGCCGTCGCCGCAGATGGCGATGACCGTCTTGTCCGGCCGCGCGAGCTGCGCGCCGATCGCGGCCGGGAATCCGAAGCCCATGGTTCCGGCGCCGCCCGAGGAAAGCCAATGGTAGGATTCCTTGTTCTTGTAAAATTGGGCGGCCCACATCTGGTGCTGGCCGACATCGGTGGTGACGATCGCCTCGCCGGCGGTGAGTTCGTAAAGCTCATCGATCACCTGCTGCATGCGCAGGCCGCCCTGCTTGCGGTAAGTGAGCGGGTGACGCTTCTTGTAACCGTCGAGCCGCGAAAGCCACTCGGTGGTGTCGAGCCGGCCGATCCGGCGGTTGATCCCGGCAAGCGCGGCCTTGGCGTCGCCGGTGATCATGAGATCGGGCCTGATCATCTTGCCGGCCTCGGCCGGATCGATGTCGATGTGGATGATGGTGGCGTCCTTGCAGAACTTCGCGGGCTGACCGATGATGCGGTCGTCGAAGCGCGAGCCGACATTGAAAAGCAGGTCGCATTCGATCACCGCCTTGTTCGCATAGGCGGTGCCGTGCATGCCGAGCATGCCCAGCGAGAGCGGGTGGGTTTCGGAAAAGACGCCCTTGCCGAGCAGCGTGGTGGTCACGGGCGCGCCGAGGGTTTCGGCGAGCTTGCGGAGTTCCTGATCGGCACGCGCGATCATCGCACCCTGCCCGGCGAGAATCACCGGCCGCTTCGACTTCGCAAGCAGCGCAGCGGCTTGGTCGAACTGCGCCTCGTCGATGTCGAAGGCCGTTTGCGGATGGTAGCCGGGGAGATCGATCGGCGCGTTGAGATCACCGCGGAAGGGCCCCTGCGAGATGTCCTTGGGGATGTCGATGAGCACCGGGCCGGGCCGGCCGGTGGTGGCGATGTGATACGCCTCGCGCGCGATCCGCGGCAGAGCGTCGGTTTCCTTGACCAGGTAGTTGTGCTTCACCACCGGGATGGTGATTCCGAAAATGTCCGCCTCCTGGAACGCGTCCTTGCCGAGCATCCAAGTCACGGTCTGGCCGCAAAGGACAATCATCGGAACCGAGTCCATCATCGCGGTCATCAACCCGGTGACGGTATTCCCCGCACCCGGACCCGAGGTCACCAGCACCGCCGCAGGCCTGCCGGTCGCCCGCGCATAGCCGTCGGCCATGTGCACCGCCCCCTGCTCGTGGCGAACCAGCACGAACTTCATCCGGGTCTTGACCGTCTCCAAGGCATCGAAGATCGGAATCGCGGCCCCGCCGGAGTACCCGAAAATGTACTCGATGCCGAGCTCGTCGAGGGTCTTGATCAGGGCTTGGGCACCGTCGAGTTGTTCCTTGGCCATGGCAAAATGCGGGTTCGGACGGAAAGTATGGGGTCAAACCCGGGTCAAGACAACTGAAAATCGACGAATTTTGCCAAAGATTGGGATTTTTTGAATTTCCGACCCAGAAAAATCGCCGATTTCCCGGGAACCTGCCACCCCGGGCGGGCGATGTGCCCGTGGTTTGACGATCGACCGCCGGACCCCGCCTCGGCGGGCCGATTTTCAGGCTGCGTCCCGCCAGGAAACCTCGGGAGCGTCCTTCCAGAGGGTTTCCAGGCTGTAGAAGTCGCGCATTTCCGGGTCCATGATGTGGACCATCACATCGATGTAATCGACCACCATCCAACGGCTGTCGGCACGGCCCTCGGCATGGGTGGCCACGACGCCGTGCTCATCCTTCATCCGCGCCGTCACATCGCGCAGAATGGCGCGCAGCTGGGGCAGCGAGGAACCGGTGCAGAGCACCATGAAGTCGGTGACCGACGAAATCCCCCGCAGGTCCCAGACGCGGATGTCCTCGGCCTTGAGGTCGTCGGCCACCCGCGCGCAGGCGATGGCAAGGGGGAGTCCTTTGGGCGGCATGGCGGCTGGAAAAGACCAGTACGGGCATTCCGCGCCCCGCACCAACCGAAAAACGCGCGGCCGGAGCCCGGCGTGGTCCTTTTGTTCTTTCTTCGGCCGCCCGCCGCTGCTACCTGCGGGGCCCAAACCACCAACACCATGGACATCCTCGGATTCATCAAGGGCGAACTGCTCGAAATCATCGAGTTCAACGACGATTCCCGCGACACGCTCGCCTGGCGCTTTCCCGACCAGGACAAGGCGATCAAGAAAGGGGCCCAGCTCATCGTGCGCGAAAGCCAGGCGGCGCAATTCGTCTACCTCGGCCAGTTCGGCGACGCCTTCGGCCCGGGCAAGCACACGCTGGTCACCGACAACATCCCGGTGCTCACCAAGCTCAAGGGCTGGAAGTACGGCTTCGAGTCACCCTTCAAGGCCGATGTGTATTTCGTCACCACCCGGCTTTTCACCGGCAACAAGTGGGGCACCGCCAATCCGGTGATGATGCGCGATGCGGACCTCGGCGTGGTGCGGATGCGCGCGTTCGGCACCTTCGACTTCCGCATCACGGATGTGCCGGTCTTCCTGCGCGAGGTGGCCGGTACCGACCACCATTTCCGGCTCGATGAGTTCGCCGACACCATGCGCTCGCGCATCATCAGCATCTTCAGCGAGGCGTTGGCGTCCAGTGGAGTGCCCGCGCTCGATGTGGCCTCGCGCTACTCGGAAATCGGCGAGGCGCTGCTCCCGCTCATCAACCCCGCGGTGCGCGCAAAGTACGGGATCGAAATCCCCTCGTTCATCGTCGAAAATGTCTCGGTGCCGCCCGAAGTGGAGGCGGCCATCGACAAGCGCTCGAGCATGTCGGCCATCGGCAACCTCAACGACTATGTGAAGTTCCAAATGGCGGAGTCGATGACCAAGGGCGGCGAAGGCGGTGCCAACGCCGCGATGCCGGCGCAGATGGCAGTGGGCTTCGGACTCGCCCAGGAAATGGTCAAGTCGATGCAGGCCGGCTCCGCCGCGGCGGGATCCGCGCCGGCTCCGGATCTGCTTGGCCCGGCTGACGCGGCACAGCTGCTCGGGGTTTCGGAGGCGGATGTGCTGGCGTCGCTCGAGAAGGGAGACCTCAAGGGCAAGAAGATCGGTTCGGCTTGGCGTATCCCGCGGGCCGCGATCGATGCCTTCCTCGCCGAGTAAGCCGCGGCCATGGCGGAAGTCAGCGCGCTGCGCAAGCACCCCTGCCCGGAATGCGGCGGGGATGCGGAGTGGAATCCGTCCAAACGCGCGCTGGCCTGTCCCTACTGCGGCACGATCCTGCCGTGGACCGATCCGCAGAACGCCTTCGGCGCGGCCATCGTCGAGCACGATCTGGTCGCCGCCCTGCGGCGGATCGGCGACGAGCGGCGCGGACTCCGCGAGGCCAAACAATCCGTCCGCTGCGAAAGCTGCCGCGCCATCAGCATCTTCGACCCGCTTCGCGCCGCCCAACGCTGCGAGTTCTGCGGATCACCCTCGATTGTGCCGGTGGACGGCCTGCGCGACGAGGTCACGCCGGAAAGCCTGCTGCCCTGCGTGATCGATGCCACCCGCGTGCGCGACACGCTGCGCGAGTGGTACGGATCCCGCTGGTGGGCGCCCAACCGCCTCAAGCGCGCCGCGCTCACCGACACGCTGCACGGGATGTATCTGCCCTATTGGACATTCGACGCGCGCGTCGAGGCCGACTGGACCGCGGACGCGGGCTACCATTATTATGTGAGCGAGACCTACCGCGATGGCAACGGCCGCATGCAGACGCGGCAGGTGCGCAAGACCCGCTGGGTGCCCAGCGCGGGAAACACCGCGCATTTCTTCGACGACCTGCTGGTCTCCGGAAGCGTGGGGGTCCATGCGGAACTGCTCCGCAAGGTGGAACCGTTTCCCACTGTCTCCGACCTCAAGCCCTACGACCCCGCGTATGTGCGCGGATGGACGGTCGAGCGCTACCAGATCGACCTGCGCACGGCAGCCACTACCAGCGAGCGGGAAATGGATTCCGTGATGGAAACCCTCTGCGCCCGCGAGGTGCCGGGAGATACCCACCGGAATCTCCAAGTGTCCACCCGCCACCACGGGCGAACCTTCAAGCATGTTCTCGTACCGGTCTGGCTCGTCTCCTACAACTACGGTGCCAGAGCCTACCAAGTGGTGGTCAACGGCTACACCGGCAAACTCGCCGGAGACCACCCGCTCAGCTGGGTGAAAATCACCTTCGCCGTCCTCGTCGGACTGCTTCTGCTGCTGGGCTTGGCCTACCTGTTCTCCGGTTCCTGAAGCGCGCCCCTCACCAGGGCCGCTTCAGGCGATCCGGACAACCGGTCAAGGAGTGTCGTCCACTTCGTCGTCATCGTCCACTCCGTCGCCATCGTCATCGGCGTCCTCGATGTCGTCCACATCATCGCCGTCGTCGTCGTCATCGACGTCATTGTCCTCGCCGTCGCCATCGCAATCGTCATCGTCGTCGTCCTTCTTGCCATCGCCGTCGATGTCATCTTCGACAGCACTGTCGTCGTCACGGCCATCGCCGTCGATGTCGTCTTCCCGGGAGCTGTCATCGGCCAGGCCGTCACCGTCGATGTCATCCTCCTTGGCGCTGCCGTCGGCAAGGCCGTCGCCGTCGATATCCCGCTCGCGGTCGGAATCATCAGCAAGTCCGTCGTCGTCGATGTCTTTCTCCGCCTTCGCACCGTTGGGGATGCGGTCTCCCACATAGCTGCCCCTCTTGGGCCCTTTTTTGCACTTGCCTCCATCGACATTCCGGTCGTCGCCGTTGGCAACGCCGTCGTTGTCCACATCGGGGTCCACCCGGTTGGCAATGCCGTCGCCATCAATGTCGGCCGGACTCGCGATCACGGTCGGCGCGGCCAAGACGGCGGCTGTCAGCAAGGTTGTAAACAGGGCGGGGCGGATCATACTGATCGGTTTCATCGTGGAGGATTTTGGGTTCGTGGAATTCGGCCTGCCGGAGGACATTCCTCCGGGAAGCATGACCATAGTCGACAGCCACTTGCCGTGGGCGTCAAGCGGTCATTTACGCTACAGCCGCCCGGCCGGCTTCCCCCGACCCAGCGCCTGATGGTGCGTCGCTTCGGATACGGGATCGCCAATGTGAAGGCCTGGGAAACGCCGGCCCGGGACAGGTTCGTCGAGCAGGGCGGGAGGGTCGCGCAGGTGGAGGCCATGAGCAATGACCTGCAAACCCTGGTGCAAAACGGTTTAAACAGTTGGAACGGAAACGAGGGGATCGGCAAAATCATGGGATTCTTCCAACGGAACCTCAGCGCGGCACGCGATCGGAAGGATGCCTTGGGAGATATCTCGAAAACCTTCAAGGAGCTCAAAGGCGTGACACTCGCGGATCTCACTTCCCTGACTGCGGACCGCTCGCTCGACTGGTGGTGGAAGCACCCCTTCGACAAGCACAAGGAGCTGCGGCGCTCGCTCGACGAGGCCTTCGACAAGCAGGCCGCGGAAGCGAATCAGAAGCGAATCAGAAACGCCGAGGCGCGCATCGCGCAATCGCGCGAGGTCCGGCACCGCGGCATCAGGAGGCATCGGTGAAGCGGCTCCACGCACCATGGCGTTCGCCGAGGAGCCCGACGCGGACAGGATCAGGGAAGAAAGGCTCCGGCGCCGGACCGGGCCGGGGACTGCCACCCGCGAGGAGGGCCGCGCCATCGAGACCATCGGCATGCGCGCGCACAACCGGACGATCGAGTGCGTCGGCGAGCAGTTGCATCCATGCGTCGAACCCCGCTCCGCCACCGAGGACACGGACGGGCCCATCGCCGAAATCCGCGACGAGCCCGCACAGCGTGCGCATCGCAAAGACCGTAGCCTCGATGACGGCATAGGCCATGCGCCCCGGATCGTCCGCCTTGCTCCACGCGCTGCGGCCGCCCCATTGCAAGAGATTGAAATAGGGATCCGTGCCACCCGCAGACTTCGCAAAGGCCCGACCGACGAATCGAGCGACATCGTCATTCCCGAACAGATGGCGGTCGGCCCAGTGAACGGCGCTGCCGATGGCATCGGTGGCGTGCAACTCGTACCAGCCGCCGCCGGGGAAAGGCCCCCACAGGCCCTTTGGCGAAAACGGTCCCGTGCGATCCGCGATGCGGCGGTAGAGGACTCCGGCGGTGCCGAGGGTGAGCAGCGGACCACCATCGCCACAGCCGAATGCGGCCGCGCTGTGGTCGTTTCCCGCGTGAATCACTTCAAGACCCGGGGCGAATCCGGGAGACCCGGGCCCGGCGTCCGTGGCGAGAGCCTCGCCGGCCGCGACAAGCCGACCCGCTTGCGGCGCTTCGAGTCCTGCCGCTGCGAGCGCCTCTTCCCACCAAGCTCCGTCGGGAATCGAGTAAAGTCCGGTCATCGCCGCTTGATTGATATCAATGGCATGTGGGGCTCCGAGGCCGATGGCCAGCCAGGAGGAAAGCGACATCACCCGGAATCCGGGAGGCGGCTCCAAGTGGCGCAGGCACCACGCGACCTTGGAGAGCATCAAGCGCGGATCGGGGGCCGGCACGCCGGTCACAGCGTGAAACCGCGCGATCATTGGTGCGGAGAGCATTGGCATTTCCCTTTCGGCACGAAGGTCGCTCCATCCGAGAAGCGGACCCAAGGCCCGGCCATCGCGGTCGCAGACGCAGAAAGTCTGCGCCTGACCCGTCAGCGCAACGCGCCGAATGGCGGATGCGGGAGACCCGGCGCGTGCAAGCACCCTGGAAACGAGGCGGAAAAACACCTGCCGTACTTCGTGCGGATCGAGTTCCGCCACGCCGGGCGCCTGCATGCGGTACGGGGTCGCCAGCGCGTCCTGCGCAAGGCGGGTGCCGTCGCTTGCGAAGAGCGCCGCCTTGAAACGGGTCGAGCCGAGGTCGGCGGCGAGGATCATGGGAGGTGGCGGATCCGTTCGAGGGTGGTTTCGACGAACCTCGCGCCGTTGCACGCGGCGAAGAGACCCATTTGCGCTTCATACCCCCCGGCGGCCTCGGCCTCGGGGGTGACGATGTAGCAGTGGAGGTCGCCTTTGGCCAGGGTGGCGATATGCAAAGGCGCGCCCGCGAGCGCCTTTGCCTCGAGTCCGTACTCTACGAAGAATTCACCGGGCCACGCCGCGAGCACCCGTTCACCGATCCGCAGGACCTGGATTTCCGCGGAGCGGTAGTGCTCCCGCAGGCGCGCGAATTCCCCGTCGGCTTGCGCTCGCGCGAAGGTGCGCACTTCCTCGGCTCCGAAGACCGCGCATTCGGCGGTGCGCAACTCGGCGGGATCGCCCTGCACGCGTTTCAATTGCTCATAGCGCCCACGGGCAACGGCCAAAAATGTTTCCGCATCACGCACCGAAGGGACGGGTTTCCATGCCAAGTCGACTTGATCGACAAGCAGGTGCAGGCCGGCTTCGTCCGCTTCCGGGGAAAGGGCGCGCAGCGCTTCGATCCACGCGGCACCGAGACCGCGGCCGATCCGTTCGGCCTCGGCGAAGGTCTTCTCACGCGCCACCCGCCGCGGGCTCTGATTGCCGCACACCCCGTTGAGATATACCACGCCCGCACCCGGGAAGGCCTCCTCCAGAGCCGCGCGCGCATAGGCGATGAAATCGGAACTTACCTTCCGCGAGTCGGCATGCAGCACGGTGGGATGCATCCCGTAGACCACGAGCACGGCAAGCGGCGCGGCGTCGGCGCTCGTGCGAACCATCAGCAACCCCGCCTCGGGATCCTCGGGTCCGCGCGGATCCCCGCGGTTTCCTCCGGCGAGCCCGCGCACATCGGCGGAGGTCCACGCGATGCGGCAGGAAACCCTCGACTCCCACGCCCGCACCCCCGCCTCCGCAGTCTCGTGCAGCACGAACTCGACATACGCCTCATCCACCGGCGGCACCGCCGGATCGTCTCTCCACGCGAGGAGCTCGACCGTGAGCGGGCCCGAATGGGTGTGGGTGGCGGCGATCATCACCCGCTCCGCGGACACGCCGGTGCGGTGCGCGATCTCGGCTCGGCAGCGCGCCACCCATGGCGACGACACCAACAACAGATCAAGCGAGACAAGGATCACCGCCTCCCCGCCATCCTCGAGGCAGAGAGCGGAGGCATACAACGGATCGTTCACGCCGTCGGAAACGCGCCCGACATGCGGATAACCTGCAAGAAAGCACGGCTGACGCGGAGTGATGTCGCGGCGGTGGAATCCGGCAAGCATGGCAGACGATGCGCGCGTGGCGGTACTTTGGCCGCTCAGCCGACCACTTCGGTGCTGCCGTGGCGGGCGGAGGCGAGCGCGGCGGTGAAGAGGCGGTGGCTGAGGCGGGTTTCCTCCGGGGTGGCCGTGCGCGCGAGGAGGGCATCGGGCAGCGCCGCGCCCGCTACTTCGGTCAGGTAGGCCGCCCACATCTGGAGGATCGCGTCAGTGAAACCGAACTCGAAGATCGGTCCGGTGATCGACGGAAACAGCGGGGTGTAGCCGGCGGATTGCTCGCGCCATTCCTGGGCGCCGCCGCGGTACTCGAGCAGGCGCAGGGTGTTGGGCTCGCGGGTCGAAAAGCGCGCGCACGCGCTTGTGCCCTTGATTTCCAAATACCAGGTGTTGGTTTCGCCGGGGGCAATGCGCTGGGTGCGCAAGGTGAGCGGAAAGGAGGCGGATCCATCGGCCGCCGCCGCTTCGCAGAGCAAGGTGGCGTTGTCCCAGGTGTCGCAGGCCATGGTGCCGCCGCGTCCGTCGGGACGCTCGGTGACGATGTTGGAAAGGATCGCCCTCACATTGCGCGGCGTCCACCCGGCACGAAACGGCACATGGCAGACATGCATGCCCAAATCCCCCATCACGCCGTAAGCGCCGTTGGTGGCCACGCTGCGCTTCCAGTTTCCCGGCTTGAGCGGATCGAGATCGCTGCTGTGCAGGAAGCCTGCGTTGACCTCGAGAATTCCGCCGAACGCACCGTCGCCGATCATGCGGCCGATGCGTTGCACCGCCGGAAAGTAGGGAAATTGCGAACAGCAGCGCAGCAAGAGATCCGGCCGTTTTGCGGCGGCGGCAAGGATGGCGCGGTTGGCCGCCAGATCGATCCCGAGAGGCTTCTCGGCGAAGACATGTTTGCCGGCCTCGATCGCCGCACAACAGACTTCCTCATGCAGGTGGTGAGGCACCGCGATGTAGACCGCCTCGACATTCCCATCGGAGAGCAGGTCGCGGTAGTCGGCGCTTTCCCGGCGCAGCGAGGGGATGTGCTCGACAAACCATTTGCGCGCCGCCTCGCCGCGGCTGCATGCGGCGACGATCTCCGGCCGCGCCGCCATCCCCTGCAAATGACACCAACGGGAGGCCGCACTCGCGAACTCGCGGCCCATCAGCCCGCAACCGATCACGCCGAATCGGACCACCCTCATGACATTCCCAATTCCTTGGCGGCCTCGGCAATCGATTCCTCGATGATGTCGAGCCCGCGCAGCAGCGTGGCTTCGTCCATCACGATGGGCGGACTCATCCGCAGGATGTGCCCGGCGGGAATCCACGCGAGTCCCTTGGCGAAGGCTTTCTGATAGACGAGCGTGCCGGCCTCGGCAAACGGCTCTTTGGTAGCGCGGTCCTTGACCAACTCGATGCCCATCAGGCAGCCGAGCGCGCGCACATGGCCGATCACCGGATGGCGCGCGCGCATCTCCTCCATCCTGCGCAGGGCTACCTCGCCGAGGTGCCGCGCCCATTCGTTGAGGTTCTCCTCCTCGATCACGCGCGTCGACGCGAGCGCGGCCGCACAAGCCATCGGATTGCCGCCATAGCTGCTCGAAGCGGAGATGGCCTCGAAACTTTCCTGATACGGCTCGCGCACCGCCACGCAGGTGACCGGAAACCCGTTCCCGAATCCTTTGCCGATCGTCACAATGTCGGGCACCACATCCCAGTGTTCCATGCACAGCCATTTGCCGGTGCGCCCCCAACTGGTGAGCACCTCGTCGATCATCATCAGCAACCCGCGCTCGTCGCAGAATTTCCGCAGCTTCGGGAAAAAATCATCGGGCGGCATCACCGTGCCCCCCCATCCCTGCACCGGCTCGAGCACGAAACCCGCCACATCGCCCACCGTGGCTTTGTCGATGTACTCGTCGTAAAACGCGAGATAGGCGTCGGTGTCGATCGATCCGTCCGCCTGCGCCCACACCGGGCGGTAGACATCGGGCCGCGGCACCATGTGCATGCCGGGCGCGCGCACCCGCCCGTAGACATGCGAGCGGATGTGCCCGAGCGAAACAGCACCATAGGTCTTGCCGTGATAGTCGTAGAAGCACGAAAGCATCTCGTTCTTCCCCGTGGCCGCCCGCAACACGCGCATGCCGGCCTCCACCGCGGTGGTGCCGGAGTCGTACAGTTGAAACCCGCAAAGATCCCCGGGCAGGATCGCCGCGAGCTTTTCCATCAGCTCGGTCTTCACCGGCGTGGTGAAGTCGTGGGCGTTCATCAGGGTCCGCGCCGCGTGGGCCACCGCCTCGCTGATCTTGGGATGGCAGTGCCCCAAGGTGGTGACATAGATGCCCGAGGAGAAATCGATGTACTCGTTGCCGTCCACATCGCGCAACACGCAACCGCTGCCGCTTGCAAAGGATACCGGGAAGAGCTTCACCTGGCTGCTCAGGCCCTTGAAATGCTTGGTGCAGCGCGCATGCAGCGCCCGCGACCGCGGACCCGGAGGAGACACCGGAATGGAAGGCACCCGCGTCAGATCCGTGCGCGCCCAATCCAAGGTCCCGCCCATCGATGCCTCCGGCCCGGGCAGGACCCCCCCGTACGCTACAGGATCCTCACTCTCGCGGAGACGAACAGGCGCTTGGCTCATGCCGGAACAGGGAACACCCATCCTCCGGGGCACCTTCCTCGGGTCAAGACCGATCTGGAAACGACGCTTGTGCCCGACCTCAGCAGGGTCGGAACAACGGGGTGGCAAAAAATTTGTTCATTTGAACACTTTTTTCTTGCAGCGGCGAAAAATCGGCCCATGATGCCCTCCGTTAACCAAACACACCTATGAACATGAGCACTACCTTGAACCCCACCCCCCAAGCCCCGAACTCCGCCTCATCCGCTCCATCCCCGGATGCCGCCCGCGAGCGCTCGGCGGACTACTCGATCTACAAGCCGAATTCCCGCGGCAGCGGCGGTGTGATCCGCTTCAGCCTCAACCGCACCAAGGCCTCGGTGTTCGTCGATGCGGCCCTGCAGTCCGGCGAGAAGCAATTCGACTGGGATCAAAAGCTGACCATGAAGTGGGGGCTCGCCGATCTCGGCCAAGTCCTCGCCGCGCTCCAGCAGCGGCAGCCGACCGCGAAACTTTTCCACCAATCGGAAAAGGGCAACAGCGCCTTCGAACTGGCGCTGCGCGACGACCCGGAAAAGGCCCCCATCCTCATGAGCCTCTCGCGCCAGGATAGCGGCGACAAATCGGTGCGCAAGGTGAGCATCCCGGTCACCCATGCCGAGGCCGCCGTACTGGAAACCGCCCTCCGCGCCGCCATCACCCGCCTCCTCCGCTGGTGAAATGCCGGTGACCCACCGATGAACCGCCACGGAAAGCGGCGGGGAAAGATCGAGCGCGGGCCGTCGGGCCGTCGGGGGTTGGGCGATGGGATTCCCCACAACGCTCAACCCCCTCTTCCCCGACCTCTCCTTCACCATCTCACATGGAGGAAGGGGTTCCTTGTTGTTTGTTCCTTGTTCTTTGTTGAGCTTGGAGGGCCCCGAAGGCCTTTTCAGGCGCTCTTCCGGGTTTAAGAACTTCGCCCTGACGCTCCACCTTCAATCCGGCGGAACCCCGTTGGACAGCAAGGGAGTCCTAAAAGGCCCCGCAAAAGGCCCTGCGCCCCCGACCGCGGGCCATTCAGCATCATGGTGTCGGGATCGTCTCGAAAATGATATGAGAATGTTGGCATAGGGGTTGCTTATTCCTCCGGCAGGCATCCCCCCGCCTCTTATGCGTTCTATTCCCCCCTCGTTCTCCCGTCGTTTCCGTCCCGGAACATATCCCCCCGGATCCCGTCGTT
>CAZMUK010000009.1:0-38233 GCA_964569415.1 uncultured Luteolibacter sp.
ACGCGGAGAGGGTTTGGTTTGGGGTGGCTATTCGGGAAGGTTGTGGACGAGGCGCCTGATGCCCTTTACGAGCCGAACACTGTGGAAATTAACGAGTAATCCAAGGCACTTTCCGGACATTCGAAGGTAGGTGAGCAATTGGGCGCTGTGGATTGGGAGGAGTTCCGGGACGGTCTTGAGCTCCACGATGACGGAATCCCCGACAAGGAGATCGATGCGATAGGAATCGGCCACCTTTAGGTCTTTGTAGACGATTGGCAGTGAGATTTGGCGTAGGCAATCAACTCCCTGCAATTGAAGCTCATAGTGGAGAGCCGCCTCGTAGGAGCTCTCCAGCAGCCCGGGGCCAAGTTCACGGTGAACCTCAATGGCGGCGCCAATGATCCGGTTTGAAAGATTGTTGAGATCTTCTTTCATGTTCGAATTCTTTGCCTTTCCTCTGCGGCCTTTTCGGCTCTGCGGTTTTCTTTGTTGAAGCTGGGTGGATCAGGGAAGAGGGAACCGCGGAGACGCGGAGTGCGCGGAGAGTACGCGGAGAGGGTTTGGTTTGGGGTGGCTATTCGGGAAGGTTGTGGACGAGGCGCTTTCCGGACATGAGAACCTCGATGGTGGTGCCGGTATTCGGGTGAGAAAGAGGGCAGGGATCTTCTTTCATGTTCGAATTCTTTGCGTTTCCTCTGCGGCCTTTGCGGCTCTGCGGTTTTCTTTGTTGAAGCGGGTGTGATCTCGGCCGGGTTTTACTTGGGCAACTGCCGGGGATTCTTGCCCGCCACCGCCCGGGCGATCGCGGCGATGTGGTCGGGCGTGTTGCCGCAGCATCCGCCGGCGAGGTTGAGTAGCCCCTCATCGGCGAATTGCGCGAACAGCGCCCCCATGTGGTGGGGTTCCAGGTCGAAGCCGGTCGGTGCCAGCGGGTTGGGCAGGCCCGCGTTGGGGTAGAACGACACATGGGTGTTCGCGCAGGCACAGAGTTCCTCAAGGTGCGGGCGCATCGGTTCGGGGCCCAGCGAGCAGTTCAGCCCGATGGCGAGAGGTCGGGTATGCGAGAAGGCATTCCAGAACGCCTCCACTTTTTGGGCCGAGATCATGGTTTCCCCGCCCATGCCGACTGCCGCCGAGAGCATCAGCGGCAGACGCGTCCCGCGTTCCTCGAACACCTCGGCCACCGCCACCGCGGCAGCCTTCGCGTTGAGCGAGTCGAACACCGTCTCGATGAGCAGGATGTCGCATCCCCCGTCGATGAGAGACTCGATTTGCAGACGATAGGCGGCAAGCACCTGATCGAAGGTCACCACCCGGAAGCCCGGATCCGAGGGATCGGGCGAACTGGAAAGCGAAACGGTGAGCGGCCCGACCGCTCCCGCCACATAGCGCGGACGCCCGGTATCGGTGGCGATGTCGTCGGCTTGCTTGCGGCAGAGCCGCGCCGATTCCAGGTTCATCTCGCGTGCAAGATCGTTGAGGAAGGGGTTTTGGATGACCGACTCATAGAACTCCGGGTCCTTGCGGCCGCCGTGTTCGCGCGGGTCGTCGATGAAAAATTCGCTTTGGGCGATGCTGGTGGCTGAAAAGGTGTTCGTCTCGCAGATGTCCGATCCCGCTTCGAAAAAGCGGCGGTGGATGTCTCCGATCACATCCGGACGGGTCAGGCTCAGGATGTCGCCGTTGTTGAGCAGATCCTTTGGAGCATCCGCGAAGCGGCTTGCACGCGCGTCCGCCTCCGCCAGGCCGTAGGACCGGATCGTGGTGCCCATGGCGCCGTCCAGCACCAGAATCCGCTCCCCGAGCGCACGGGTCAGTTCCGGAGTCCGATCGGGCTGCACCATGCCCCATTCAACCCCGGTCTCCCCCAAACGCAAGTTTCAAATCAACGCATCAAGATACAAAGATGGGATAATACGGGACCGAACCGGCTGCCATCGGGGGCGTCGGCAGCTTGGGCAAGAAACGACGAAAACATGTTCTTGTGAACACATTCTTGCGCGAGCACCTGTTCGGGGGGGGGGCGGCGTTTCGCTTGTTCCGGGCTCCGGTGGCATCCCGCGCGGAGGAGGTGGCGCAGCAGAGCCTCGGCGTGAATGATTCCGTAGCTGAAAACCATTCTCGTTTCCGAGTAGAGGCGGGAGGCCCAGGGGTTTCGCGGATTCCGAGAACGAATCACGCGGGCGTTGTTCCAATCCGCCTCGCTCACCTCGTAGATGGGGCAGTTGCTGTTCATGGCGACCAGCATGCCGCCGGCCGGGTTGTGGGTGGTCACGGAGGAGCGTCCGCCGAGGGTGGGGATCCTCATGCAGGCGCGCAGGGATTGGCGCAGTTGTCGGTAGTTCATGGTTTGATTGTTGTCGGGTTTGGGAGTTCGGGCTTGGGAACGGGATTCGTTGTGTGGGGCATGCATCAGCAGCGGATCCTCCCCGAGAATTCGGCGAGCGAGGCCAGCAGGCCGTCGCGTCGCGTGCGTGCGGCATCGAGGTCCCGGGTCTTGAGGGAGATCCGGCGGCGGTCCGCACCCCCGCTGGCGTCCGTGAGCACGAAATGGCACCACCAGGTTCCGTTGTTGTTCCAGAGATGGTGATTCGGGTTCTTCTTGTTCCAGCGGATGGTGATGTGTTTCGATGAGTTATTCATGGAAAGGAGTTTAGCGTAATTTTTATTTTCCCCGGATGCCCCCGGGCGGGGCCGAAGATCGGGGATTGTTCCGCGGGCGCGGGTATGTCAGGAATCCGGGGGCCTCTTCGCGAGGGTCCGGGCTGGATGAAGGAGCGATTGCAGGAACTCGAGAGTTGGGGGGCCGATGTGATTTTCGGCCGGGCCAAGGGCTTTCGTGCGTCGGCAATGCGGCTGGCGATGACCCTCTTCGCGCAGCTGTTCCGCGGGTTGGTGCAGTTGCGGTTGTGGTTGTACCGGTCCGGCTGGAGGCAGCGGCATTTCCTCGGCACCCGGGTGTTGTCGGTGGGCAACATCACCGTCGGCGGCACCGGCAAGACTCCGGTCGTCGAGTTGCTCGCCCGTTCGCTGCGCGACCGCGGGCGGCGGGTGGCGATTCTTTCGCGCGGGTACAAGAGCCGGCCGTTGCGGATGCCGCAGCGGTGGCGCGATGCGGCGGGTCGTTCGATCCCCGGATCGCGGATGCCCAAGGTGGTGTCCGACGGGCGTTCGGTGTTGCTTGATTCGCGCTATGCGGGTGACGAGCCCTTCATGCTGGCCAAGAACCTGCCCGGGGTGTCGGTGGTCGTCGACAAGGACCGGGTGAAGGGCGGGCGTTTCGCGGTGGAGCATCTGGGGGCCGACACCCTTTTGTTGGACGACGGCATGCAGTATCTCGATCTGGCGCACGCGCACGACATCGTGTTGGTGGATGCCAAGGCGCCTTTCGGCACCGGTTCGTTGTTGCCGCGCGGGACGCTGCGGGAGCCGCCCTGCAACCTGTCGCGGGCGGCGATGGTGTTGCTCACGAAATGCGACGGCGGTTCCAACCGGGAGTTGGTCGAAAAGATCCGCCGTCACAACCGCACGGCCGAGATCGTCGAGTGCGCGCACGGGCCGGTGCATTTGGAGGATCTCTTCACGGGCGAGACGCTTCCCTTGGAAGAGTTGCGCGGGAAGTGGGTGGGTGCGATCAGCGCCATCGCGGTTCCCGAGGCCTTCGAGGGCGCGCTGCGGGGCTTGGGCGCGCGGGTGGAGATCACGCGGCGTTTTGCCGACCACTACCGGTTCACGCGGCGGGAGGTCGAATCGTTCATGCAGCGCTGTGTCGAGCGCGACATGGAGATGATCGTCACCACCGAGAAGGATGCCGTTCGTTTTCCGCGTCCGCGATCGGTCGATGTGCGGGTGTGTTTCCTGCGCATCGAGGTGGGCATTCTCAGCGGGCAGGCCGCCTGGGAGGACTTGTTGCAGCGCGTGTGTCGTCCCGCGGTAGCCGGGGATCCGGTGCTGCGCAACCGGCACGCGTACGGTGCCTGAGCGGCGGGCGGGTCAGTAGTCGCCTTGGGGGTAGAGCTGGTGGTACTTGATCGATTCCACGGCGACGGCGGCGGCGGTTCCGAAGATCGTTTCCTCGGTTGCGGTGCGTGACACCTGGGCGGCGGGCCGGGCGAGGCCGAGGATTAGTTGTCCGTAGGTCAGGGCGCCGGCCACATGCTGGAGCAGTTTCATCGCGATGTGGGCCGCATCGAGGTTGGGAAAGACCAGCACATCGGCGGTGCCACGGCGGCCATCGTGGGCCAGTTTCTCGCGGGCGATGTCGGGGCAGAGCGCCACATCCGCCTGGACTTCCCCCTCGATGTCGACGGGCAGGAATTTCGCGCTCGCGGTCTGGGTGGCGAGGGCTGCCGCGGCGGCCATGCGTCGCGCGTCCGGTGTGGCGGCGCTTCCTTTGGTCGAGTGGCTGAGCAGCGCCACTGCGGGTCGGCGTCCGAGGAAGTGGTGGGCGAGTTTGCCGGTCTCGATGGTGATGGAGGAAAGTTCCTCGACCGTCGGGTTGGGGATCATCGCCGTGTCTGCGAGCAGCAGCAGGCCTGAGTTGCCGAGGTGGGCGAGGTTCGGGCCGGCGAGGAGGGAAACCCCGAAGATGCGCGGCACCTCCGGGAGCGGTTTGATCATGTTGAGCAAGGCGCGGAAATAGGCCGCCGGGAACGAGCGGTTGCCGCCGACGATCGCATCGGCTTGGCCGTACTGTACCATCAGCGCGCCGAAGTAATGGGGGCGTGCCACCAGTTCCTCGGGGTCGCCCAGTTGTTTGTCGCGGTAGCGGTCCATGTTGCGCATCATGCCGCAGAACAGCTTGAAGTCCGCGGCGGCGGGCGGGTCGATCACCAGAATGAAATTCATCGGGACCCCGTGCTCGGCGGCGAGGGCGCGGATGCGTTCCTTGTTGCCGAGGAGGATGGGGGCCACCACCTGTTCGCGGACCAGGCGGGCGGCGGCGCGGATCACGCGGATGTCCTCGCCCTCCGTGAAGACCACGCGCTTCGGGTGGCGGCGGAGTTGGTCGAGGAGGTGGCTCACCACCGGATTCCCCGGCTGGAGGGCGGGTTCCCCGGAAGCGGTGTCGGTGCTTGGCATTGGGATCGCGGGAGTGTAGCGGGAGGGCGGGATTGGTTTCAAACCCAAACCCGCGGGACTTCATGCCGGCCAGCTACCACACCCACACTCCCTTGTGCCGGCACGCCGTTGGCGAACCGGAGGAGTATGTGGACGCGGCCTTGGCGGCGGGATTGACTGAATACGGGGTCTCCGAGCATGCCCCGTTTCACCCCGAGCCGTACGACGACTGGAGGATGCTTCTTTCGGAAATGCCGCGTTATCTCGAGTGGGTGGAGCGGGCGCGCGCGCATGCGGCGGGGCGGATCGCGGTGCGATGCGGGTTGGAGTGCGACTGGGTGGAGGGATGTGGGGAATGGACCGGGCGACTGGCCGCAATGCACGAGTGGGATTATCTCATCGGAGCGGTGCACTATCTTGATGGTTGGGATTTCGACAACCCCGACAAGCTTGTGCGTTGGTCGCAGTGCGATGTTGCCGCGGTCTGGCAGCGATACTGGCATGAATATGCGAGGATGGCTGCCAGCGGTTTGTTCGACATCCTCGCGCATCCCGATCTGGTGAAAAAATTCGGCCATGTCCCGGAGGGCGATCCTGCGAGGTACTATGAACCTGCTGTGGACGCGATTGCCTCGTCGGGTGCGGTGATCGAGATCAACACCGCGGGCTGGCACAAGCCCTGTGGCGAAGCCTATCCCTCGCTTGCGTTTTTGCGGATGGCCTGTGCGGCGGGGGTTCCGCTGGTGCTTTCTTCCGACGCGCACGAGCCGGGGCATGTGGCGCGGGACTTCGACCGGGCGCGGATGCTGGCGAGGGAGGCTGGTTACAGGGAGACCGTGCTTTTCGAAGGGCGGCGACGCCGGTTTGAGTCACTTGGATGACGAGAGTTTCTCCGCGTTGACCAGCGCGAGGGCGAGGACTTCCCCCGGGGAAAAGCCCTTTGCGCGGAGAGTGCGGACCGACATCGCGTCGTTTCGTTTCGCGAGGCGTTTTCCCTCCGGATCCCGGACGAGTTGGTGGTGAAAGTACATCGGCGAGGGCAGGCCGAGTGCGGCCTGCAGCAGGCAGTGGGTGTGGGTTGCTGCCAGCAGGTCCTCGCCGCGCGTGACGCAGTTGATCCGTTGGTAGGCGTCGTCCACCACTACCGCCAGATGGTAGGCGGTGGCGACATCCTTGCGAGCGAGCACCACATCGCCGAGCACCGAGGGATCTGCATCGAAGGAGCCGAAGCGGGCATCGAGGAATTTCGCCGGTCCGCATTCCGTGGCGCAGCGTGCCGCATCGAGTCTCCAGCAGTGCGGGTCGCCGGCGGCGATGCGTTGGTGGCGCCGGGAGTCGGCCAGGCTGCGGCAGGTTCCCGGGTAGAGCGGGCCTTCGGGACCGTGGGGCGCGGCACCCATGCGTTCGAGTTCGGCGCGGATCGCACCGCGGGTGCAGAAGCAGGGATAGGCGAGGCCGCGGTTCCGGAGTCGCGTGAGAGCCTTCGCATAGGCGCTCTGGCGTTGCGATTGCAGCAAGGGTTCCCCGTCCCACTGGAGGCCCAGCCACTTGAGGTCGTAGCGGATCGATGCGAAGGAAGCCGCGTTCACCCGCGCGGTGTCGAGGTCCTCGAAACGCAGCAGGAACTTACCCTCGGGAGTCGCGCGCGACAGGTCGCGCGCGGTGAGAGCCGCCAGCACATGGCCGAGATGCAGGTCGCCGGTGGGACTGGGCGCGAAGCGGGTGCGGACCGGCATGGCGGAAGAGTCTCACAGGGGTGCGGAGAGGCACAAGATCCGGTGGTGTCATGTTTTTCGAATGCGCAAGGGTGCGATTCGTCCTATCAACCCGGAGGAACCTCATGAAACGCCCGAATCCCCTGTTGATGCTCGCGGTCCTGGTGCCGATATTCGCGATGTGCGGGAAGAAAGAAGGGGACACCGCGCGAGTCGAGGAACTCGAGCGGAGGGTCGCGGCGGCCGAGGAGGCCAAACGGGCGCTGGAGACCCGGCTTGAGCAGGAACGGGTGGCGGCGGCGCAGGAATCGGTGGCCCGGGAGCGCGAGCGCTTGCTGGAGGAAAAGGCCAGGGCGGAGGCCGACGCGGCGGCGCAAGCCGAGCGGGAGCGCGAGGGAATCCGCGCGGAGGAGGCGGCCTTGAAGGCGCGGGAGGAGGCACTCAGGGCGAGACAGGAGGAGTTGACCCGCGCCGACCGCGCCATGGAGCAGCGCGGGGTCGAGCTCGGTGAACGCGAGCGCGAGTTGGCGGGCAGGGAGATGGTTCCGCAGGCGCAAACGGGGCAAGCGGAACCCGCCCGGCAGTCTCAGGCGGCGACCGTCGATCTGCGGATTTTCCACGAGCCGCTTTCCTCGCACGGCTGGTGGTTCGAGTCGCCGGAGTATGGTTTTGTGTGGCAGCCTTCGGTGGCGGTGTACGAATCGTGGAGGCCCTACACGATGGGCAGGTGGGTGTGCAGCGACCGCGGATGGCTGTGGGTTTCGGAGGAGCCCTTCGGGTGGGCGGTGTATCATTACGGCCGCTGGGCGCGCTGCCGCGGGCGGGGCTGGGTGTGGGTTCCCGGAACCGAATGGGCCCCGGCTTGGGTTTGCTGGAGGTCCGGCGGACAGCATGTCGGTTGGGCCCCGCTGCCTCCCGAGACCATCCATTGGTCGGGCCAGGTCTATGGGCCGGATGTCGAGGCGCGGTTTGCGATCGGCTCGGACTGGTTTGTGTTCATCGAAAACCGCAACTTCTGTCGCCCGGTAAAGCCCCACTGCCTGCCTTGGTCGCGTCATCGCGATTACTGGAAGGGCACGGTGGGCATCAGCCGAATCCATTGGCAGGACAACAAGGTCATTTGCGGAGGGCCGCGCTATGAGGATGTGCGCACTTGGAGTGGTGGACGACCGCCCTTTTACCGGGTCGAGGAGGACCGGCGTTTCGCCAACGGCAACCCGAATGGCCAACAGTTCCATCGGGTGGAAAACGACCGCATTCGTGTGACCGCGCCCTTGTTGGACGGCAGCGGTGCGGATGCGAGGCCGCGGCGCGTATTGGGGCGGCTCGACCGCGTGGAGATCGACCGCTCGAGTCCCTTGCCGCCGGATGTGGTCAAGCGGGTGGAGGAGTCAAGAAAACGGCCGGTGGTTTCCGATGGAGTCGGGCCGCGTGGCGGCAACGCCGGACGGGACCCGGTGGCGCGGCGTGAGGAAGAGCGCCTGCCGCCGCCGCGTTTGGGTGCGGAACCGAGACCGCGAACCGCGGGATCGAATGCGGATTCGCCGCCCCGTGCGGGCGCGGAGCCTCGCAACCCGGTGGCACCGCGCGAGGAAGCGCGCCCGCTGCCGCCGCGTTTGGGTGCGGAACCGCGAAGGAGGGAAGAGGACCGCAGCGTGGGAGCCGTCACCAACGACAGGCCGCGGCTACCGGGCGCGGATCCGGTCCGGCAGCGTGACCGCAATGGCTCGCGGCCCGGAACCATCTCCGGAGGGTCGCGTGTCGCAGGGAGTCCGGCAGGGCCGGATGTTCCTTCCGGGATTCGTTTGCCGGGTCGGTCCACGCCGCCGCCCTCTTCAGTCGGCGGCTTTTCCGGGCCTGCGGCACGCGGAGGATCTTCCCTGTCGCGACCCGGATCATGGGGCGGCAGGACATCGGAAGGGTCTTCCTCCGCGACACGTGCAACTCCCGACCGTATGAGCGGCGGCGGGTTCGATCGTCCGCGGTTTGAGGCGAGGCCTCTGGAAACCTCGCCGGGCGCGAGACCGCGCGAAAGCGGTTTGCGCGGAGGGATGGCGGGCCGTGCGTCCTTTGATCGTCCGGCGCAGAGGACCGAAGAGTCCCGTTCGTATGGCGGAGGTCGCTCATACAATGGGGGCGGCGGCAGTTTCGCGGGACGATCCTCCGGGGAAAGCGCGAGGACTTCAGCGGGGGGGGTCTCGGGCGGCGCACGCTCCTTTGACCGCGGCGGGGCTCGTTCCTTCGACGGGGGAGGTCGCTCGTTCCAAGGGGGAGGATCGAGCGGGGGAGGTTCCTCGTTTTCCGGCGGCGGCCGTGCCTCATCGGATGGCGGTTCCTCGCGCAATGCGGATGGCGGTTCGGGGCGAAACGGCCGCGGGCGCTGAGCGGGGTTGCGCAAGGCGGCCAGCCTCGACCGCGGCAACGGCCGGGGTTGGAGGGTTTGGGAAGAATCGGCTTTTCCTCGAAACCGGGGGTTTGCACATTCCTTTCCATGAACCATGTCACCGCGGGAATCTGCCTCGCAGTCGGCATTGCTGCAGCGGGCGCACGCGCCGACATCGACGATCGTTTGACAGCTCTGGAGAAGGAACTTGCGACCATGCGGCGGCAACTCACGGAGCAGGAATCCCGCAACAAGCAGCTTACCGAGGAGTTGGAGCAAATCCGCAGGGAACTTGTCCCCGCGTCCTCCGTTGCGGCACCGATACCCGCAACAGCGACACAGACCATGCCGCCGCCGGATGTTGTGGCTGAAAAGGCAATCGACGACACGGCTCCACCGAAGGGGGAAGATGATGAGCGTGGCATCAGTGTTGCCCTGCTGAACGGGGATTCGAGATTGCTTATCTCCGGCGACTTCAATTTCATGGCAATGTACAGCGATCGCCGTCCCTTCGTGCCGGGATCACCCTTGTACCTTCTCCCGCTGCCATCGGAAGGCACCAGCGACTTCAACGGTCGTCAGTCCCGTCTGAATTTCGCGTTCATGGGTCCGGAACTCGCCGGGTGGAATGTAGGCGGTCTCGCCACCTTCGGATTCCAGAACAACCTCACCGCCGAGGGCTACGGCTTCGGCCCCTATGTGGCCTATGGAGAAGTGCGAAACGACGACTGGCGTTTCGCCGCCGGGCTCCAATACGACATTCTCAATCCGCGGGACCCCAAAACCATTCCCAACACCCTCCTTGCCGCATCCGGCAACGCAGGAGCCGCACGCAACCAGATCCGGGTCGAGCGGTTTCTCCATGCGTCCGAAGACTGGCAGGCCACGCTGCAAATGGGCGTCAGCGATCCCATTTCCACCCGGATCGTGGACAATAGTTCGATCCTCGAGGATGACGGCAGGCCGAATCTTGAAGGCCGTTTGCTCATCGGCCTGGGCGAGTCCCGGGAACTCGCGGGGAAGCGCCGCGCGCGCCCGGTGGAGGTCGCGGTCTCGGGCATGCACGGAGGAATGCGGACACTTGAGGGTGGCGCCAATGGTGCTCTCCGGCAGACTTCCATCGACAGCTGGGCGCTGGGCGCGGATACCCATCTTTCGATCACCGACCGGATGGGGATTGTCGGGGAATTCTTCACCGGCGAGGGTCTCGGTGAATACCTCGGGGGCATCGGGCAGAGCTACAATCGCGGCACCGGAGCGGCGATCAGCACGACCGGAGGGTGGGGGGAGTTCTACGCCTACCTGCGCGACGACCTGCATATCCATCTCGGTTACGGGATCGACACCGCCGATACCGCGCAGTTGGGCAACGGGCAGATGTCGCGCAATGAGACCGCATACGGAACCCTCGTCTGGGACCTCAGTGCGCGCCTGCAAATGAGCTTCGAACTGGATTACCGCAGGACGACCTATTTCCGTTCCGGCGGGGACTCGCTCTACGACGGGCTGTTGTACATGTCCGGCGTGACATGGAAGTTCTGAGGCCCACCGACAAGCTTGTCATCGGGTCCCGCGGGTGGGAGAGATCGTCCATGCGGTTCCCGCTCCCGTTGTTGATGCTTGTGCCTGCGCTGTCTTGCTCGTGTTCCTTGCAGCCGCAGCGAAGCGAGCCTGGGCCCGGCGTCGAACCTCCCCCGCCCGCCGCTCCGCCTGTTGTTGCGCCGCCCGCTCCGGCCATACCTGCGGTGGCGGTGCAAAGCGGTCCCGTTTCCTCGCCGCAAGCAACCGAAAAGCAATTTTTGGTGAAATGCGATTTCCGGTTCGGCGGGATTGCCTTCGAGGGGATTGCCTTCGATGCGCGGACCCACGCTCTGCGGGTGGTGGATCAACCGGGGGGGCCGGGATCCATCCATGGAGATGCCGCCGCGGCCGGTGCTTCGATGGGCGCGCTTGCGGCGGTCAATGGCGGTTTCTTCACGCCGGAGGGCGCGCCGCTCGGCCTGGTGATTTCAGGCGGCAGGCCCGCAGGTGCGTGGAACGGGGCATCCTCGGTATGCGGGGCGCTGTGGCATGAGGATGTGGCGGGCATCCCGGCGCTGAGCCGTCGCTCCGAGTTGGGTCGCGCCCAAGCGGCGCGCATGCGCGAATTGTTGCAGGCAGGGCCGATGCTGGTCGATGCGGGAACCGCGGTGGGAGGACTCGAGAACGAGCGGGTACGCGTGCGCACCGTGTTGCTGTGGGACGGGGGATGGCGATGGTGGATCGGCATCAGCTCCCCCTGCGGATTGGCCGATCTCGCCAAGGTGCTTGCACAGGCCCGGCCTGCGGGTTGGAGGGTGAGGCGCGCGATGAATCTGGACGGCGGGCGATCCTCGGAGCTGTGGGTTTCCTCCGCGGTGGCGGGTGCGGAACTGCTGAGGCGGCCGATGTGGAACCGGCCGGTGCGCAACTTCCTCGTGCTGGTGGCACGGCATCCGTAAAGGGCGGCGCGGAGGCCCGCCGGTCACGCGCGAATCAATCCGAGCTTTGGAAATTCCGCGCCGAGGATCGACTTCACATCCGGCGCGCGCAACCAATCGCCGAGCACACCGGCATAGACGCGGCGGAAATCCGTGGTGTGGCGGATATCCCCTTGGTCGAGGTCGTCGAGTCGCGGGTGCTCCCCGTGCACGCCGCCGCGCACCGCCGGACCGGCGACAAACAAACAGGAGGCCTTTCCGTGATCGGTGCCGCCGTTGGCGTTTTCCGCAACCCTTCTTCCGAACTCGGAGAAGGTCATCAACACCACGCGCTTGTCGTTGCCCTGCTCCTTGAGGTCGGCGAAGAACGACTTCAGCGCGTTGTCGAGTTGCGAGAGAAGGCGGTCGTGCGAGTTCGCCTGCTGGTTGTGGGTGTCGAATCCGCCGTGGCTGACATAGTACACGCGGGTCGGCAGGCCGCCGGCGATCATGCGTGCGACCACGGCGAGGTTGCGTGCCAGCGGGGTGCCGTCGTATCTCACCTTGGTGCGGTGGCGTGCGACGATCCCGAGGATCTTGTCCGACGAGATGCGTGCGTCGAGGGCCACGCGTTCGAGGAAATCGATGTTTGATTCGCCGCGGACTCCGCCGGGTTTGCCGCCGCCCGTGTCGATGCTGGCTCCGGCGACCGGCGGTTCGTCGTCCTGGGGTTGGTTGAGGTCGTCGAAGAATTCCTCGGCGGTTTCCTTGTCACCACCGTTGTGGATCCAACGGTAGAGTTCCGGGGTGTCGAGGCAGATTCCCGGGTTGCGTTTCGCGCCGAAGCTTTCCGGGCGCACTTTGCCGAGGCTCACGCCCACCGCCGGATCGCTGCCCTGGCAGGCATTGTCGAAATACCGGCCGAGCCATCCGGTGGTCGAGCGGTTGCGCGGATCGGCGGTCTCCCAAATTGAAGTGGAGACAAAGTGCGAGCGGTTGGGATTCGGGTAGCCCACGCCCTGTACCACCGCGAGTTGGCCCTCGCCGTAGAGCGAGGAAAGGAAGGGCATCGATTGATTGAGGCCCACGAGGTCGTTGAGCTTGTGGATTTCCGTCTCCTTTTTCGCGAGCTTGGGCCGCAGGCGGTGGTAGGTGTCGTCGGCGTAGGGCACGAGGGTGTTGAGTCCGTCGTTGCCGCCCGCGAGCTGGAGCACGACGAGGATGGTGTCGTCCTTGCCGGTCACGGCTTGGACGGAGAGGTCCTTGGCGGCGTTGTGGAGTTGGCCGAAGGTTTGTTCGACAAACATCGGTACCGTCCACGATGCCGAGGCACCGAGAAGGGTGGAGCGGAGGAATTCGCGGCGGGTCTTCATCTGCGTGGAGGTTTCGTGGGCTTGGGTTCGGGAAATCGTTCAGCAAAGTTGGTAGGCCGGGGTGCTCAGGATGAGGTGGAGAAGTCCGGCAATGCGGTCGTCGTCGGGTTCGCCGGGGGCGTCCTGCCGGGCGAAGTCGAGGAAGGACTTGCGGGTGTCCTCCGCGACGGGACCGTGGAAGAACCGCTCGATGAGTGCGTCGACCAGCGCCTCCGGATTGGCGCGCAACTTCGCGGGTGCGATCGCGGCGAGATCGGGCCCCATGATGCCGCGGCGGGCGAGGGCCTTGTCCCTTGCCATCATGCGGCGGCGGCGTCCCGCTCGGCCTGCGGGGCCGTTGATCAATTTTCCCGCGAAGTTGTAGCGGGCGAGGAGGGTGTTGGTGCTGATCCACGCCTGTCCCCAATCCCAGCCGGCGACATTCGGGGGTTGGAAGATCATTTGTCCGAGTTCGCGTTGGGCCTCCAGGAGCATTCCGGGAAATGGCGTGTCGATTTCGAGTTCCTTGACGAGTTGGATGGTGAATTGCACGGGCGACTTGATCTGTGAGCGCATCGCACCGGCTTCGTAGAAGCGCTTGGAAAGGAACAGGGTCCGGAGAGCCGGGGCCGTTTCGTGTCCCGATGCGCGCAGCGCGGCCGCGAGGGCGGCGACCTCCGCCCGGGGCGGGTGATCGTCGACGAAGAAACGCCAGAGCTTGCCGGCGAGCATGCGCGAGGGTTCGGGCCTGCGGAAGATCAGGTCCACGAGGCTTTGTGCGTCGTGGGCGGCGGTTTCCCCGAGGATGGTCTTGGGTCCGGCGTCGTGGCGCTTGCGGATCAACCGCATCTTGGTCTCGGCGGGCAGGTGTTGGTAGCCGGTCAACGCGCGGGCGGCCTCGCGCACATCTTGTTCGGTGTAGTTGCCTTCACCGAGGGTGAAGAGTTCGAGCAATTCGCGGGCAAGATTTTCGTTCGGGCTTCCGGCGCGGGAGCCCGAGGCGTCGAGGTAGAGTGCCATCGCCGGATCGGCAATGATCTCGGAGGTGAGGGTCTTGAAGTTGCCGAGGGCGTGGCGGCGCAGCCGTTCGTTCTGCCAGACCAGCAACCACGGCTGGCGCACCTTGCGGATCGAAGTCGGAAAATGATCGTGCCAGAAGAGGGTCATCTTTTCCTGCAGCGGATGGGTGGAGGAGATCATGCGTTTGCACCACCAGAGGGCGCTTTCCCGACCCCGTTCACGGAGTTGCCGGCCCATCGCCTCGCGGGTCTTGCGGCGGAGTTCCTCCGCTTCCTCCTTGGTGGCGAGCAGGCTCTCGACGCGTGCCTCGCGCATTTGCTTCCTCCACTCGCGCGTTTCCGCCGCGACCGCCTCGGGTGCCGCCCATGCGGGAGCGGGAAACGGGTCGGGCTCACGCGGTCCTCCCTTGAGCAGGCTGTCGACGGCGCCATGCCGGCCCATCGCATGGAGGATTGTCACGGTTCCGGGCGACCCGCCGAACGCGGCGCGGTTGAGGAGGTGGGCTGCCTCGGCGCGGGTCCAGCGATCGGGGGCCTGCTCAAGCATGGGGAGGAAACCCCTCGGCGGGACGATGGTTGCGCAAAACCAGGCCGCCGAGGGGGCGCCCCGTGGTCTCATCGTGACAAATCCGTCACCGGACCCCGCGAATCCGTCTGTGGACAGAAAGAAGTTTGCTGGTAAAGTCCCTTCGTGCGCGCGCTGCGGAAGACGCGAAACCAAGCCGGGAAAGAGCGATTCCCGTGGATGGGTCTTTGCCTGCTGATGTTGCTGCCGTCCTGTGCGACGCTGAAGAAGGCCGGTGATGGTTCCCTTGCCGCGTTGCGGAAGTCGGCGGGTTCCGCAGTCTCTGGGGTGGCGGCCTTGCCGGACCGGATTTCCGGGATGATGCCCGGCCGCTCGATCAAAGTGGTGGAGGTACGGGAGGAGGAACTGGAGGAACTCAAGTCGGGCAGCGAATTGGCCAAGGAACACCGCCGCAAACAGCTCCGCAGCAATTTCTGGTTGTTCCGCGGACCGGTGGACTTCCGCGAGCCGGCACTGCCGGAGCCGGGCGCGGAGGCGGACGGCAGCCTGCTGCCTCCGCTGCTGCACTGAACGCGCGGAACCTGTGGCTCAAAAAGGTTCTTGCCGCGTGCCAGCGGCACTCTGGTGACGCGCGATCAGGTCGCGATACCACCAAGCCGAGTCCTTGGGTGTGCGGCGTTGGGTGGCGAAATCGATGTGAATGAGCCCGAAGCGCTGTCGATAGCCCGCGGCCCACTCGAAGTTGTCGAGCAGCGACCAATGGAAGTACCCGCGCACATCGGCACCGTCGTCGATCGCGGCACGCAGTTGGGCGAGGTGTGTGGAGAGATACCCGATGCGCCCCGGATCGCGCACCCGACCGTCGGGCCCCGTGTGATCGCTCAAGGAGATTCCGTTTTCGGTGACCACCACCGGGATCCGGTAGCGTTCGGAAAGGAAGCGGGGTCCCCAACGCAGGCATTCGGGAACAATCGGCCAGTCGAAGGCAGAGCGGGGGATCGAGGCGGGATGAGGCACGCGCCGCGGAGATCCGTCTTCGGCCATGGTCCAGCGCGTCGCGGTGTAGATGTTCGTTCCCAGGAAATCGACCGGCTGCGAAATGGTTTCCATGTCGCCATCGGCGATGCACGGCATCGCGTCTCCCGCGGCGAGGATGCCGTCTTCCGGATACTTGCCGAGGAATACCGGATCGTTCCACCAGGTGTTCGACCACAAATTCGGGTGCATGCCCATCTCCGCCGCGTCCCCGCCTTGAACGGACTCCATTGCACAGCGCGCCGCCGCGATGTCGCGCGGATCGGCCGGGTCGGCCGGCGCGGATACCACGCCGACCGTCGACCAGCCGATGCGCGGCGCAAGACGGCAAGTCGCGCGCAGGGCCCCGACGGCGCTGCCGTGTGCAAGCAAGGCGTGGTGCCCGGCGAGCAGACACGAGGCGTGATCGAGCGAAAGTCCCGGCGCGTTGCTTGCCTTGTTGTGCCCGAAGCCGATGAAACATTGGGGTTCGTTGAGCGTGATCCAATGGCGCACACGGTCGGAGAGCCTCTCCGCGACGACGGATGCGTAGCGCGCGAAACTTGCGGCGATTCCGCGGTCGAGCCAACCGCCGCGGCGCATGAATGCCTGCGGCAAATCCCAGTGGAACAAAGTCACCCAAGGCGTGATGCCTGCGGCGAGAAGCAGATCGACAAGGCGGTCGTAAAACGCCAGGCCCTTTGCGTTCACCGCGCCGGTGCCTTCCGGCATCACGCGCGGCCAGCTGATCGAAAACCGGTAATGCGGCAAGCCCAGCGCGCGCATCCACCGCACATCTTCCTCGACGAGATGCACATGATCGCAGGCGATCCTTCCATCGGCACCATCCGCGACCGCTCCCGCCTTGAGGCAGAACTCATCCCACACGCCCGGGCCCTTGCCGTCGGCGGAGGCAGCTCCCTCGATCTGGTAGGCCGAGGTCGCCGCACCCCATGCAAAGCGCCCCGGAAACACGGGGTCCCGCTCCCCGGATCCGGTTGCGTTGACCGGTGTCTCCATGGCTGGGTCAGTCGCTCTGCTCCGGAACCTTGATGCGGGCCGGCACTTCCTTGACCCCGATGCCCGCCTTCGAGAGCGCGTCCCACACCACGAGCAACCGCTCCAAGGGCAGACGGCGATCGGCCTCGAGTTCGAGTTTGCGTCCCGGGTTTTCCTTGAGGAAGGCGGACAGATAGGCGTCCAGCAGGCCCTCGGGCACCGCCAGCGAGTCGAGCGTGATGTTTCCCACCGCATCCACGGCGATCACCGAGCGCGCGTCGCTCACCTTGTCCGACGGGGTCTCGCGCACGGTGGGGATTTCGACGCGCAGTACATGGCGCGGTTTCTTGAAATTCGTCGAGACGATGAAGAACACCAGCAGGATGAAGAGGATGTCGATCATGGGCACGATCGGCACCTCGGAGCGTTTGCGTTGGATGCGCGGGAAATGCACGGGATCAGGATTCGGCTGCGGAGCCGCTGCAGGCACCCGCGAGATCGGCGAGCAGGGATTCCATGCGGGCGGTGAGCACCTCAATGCGGCGGCTGAAGTATCCTTGGGCGATCACGCAGGGAACGGCGATGGCCAGGCCGAAGATGGTGGTGTTGAGCGCCTCGGCGATGCCGCGGGCAATCGTGAGGTGGTCGGCCGCATCGCCGAGGCCCTGGAAGATGGTCACCAGCCCCGATGCGGTTCCGAGCAGCCCCAGCAGCGGCGCGACGGTGATCACCACGTCGATGATGCCGGTGCCGGCGTGAAGGCGGGATGATTCCTGCCGCGAGGCGGCTTCGACGGCGAGGGTGATTTCCTGACGCGGCTTGCCTTGATGGCGCAGGGCGGCGTGGGCGAGGCGTGCGAGGCAGCTGCCGCCCTGCGATGCCTCGGCGAGAAGCCCGGCGGGCGGAGATGTTTCCTCGCGGGAGGAGAAGTCGCTGATTTGCCGCACCAGTCCCTCGGGCAGAATGCGGGGTGAGGAAAGTGCAAGCCACTTGAAGATGATCGCGGAGGCACCCGCGACCGAGGTGATGCAAAGCGGGATCATGAAGATCCCTCCTTTTGTTAGGAAATCCGCGGCGGCACGCAGCGGTCCGGCATCGCCTGTCGCGGCAAGGAGGTCGGTGGTCATGGTGGTCAGAAATAGAAACGGAAGACGAGTTCCAACGGTTCGGAGTCGTACTCGCGGCGCAGGACGGAAGGCATGGCGGGAAGGTTCGCGTCGCGGATCGCGTTGAGGGTGAACCCTTTCTGGACTTCTCCGGTTTTCATGTCACCCACGAACTCCACCGAGCGCACCCGCCCGCCTTGGTCGACAAAAAACCGCACGGTCAGGAATCCCGGTGTGATGAAGTCGCGGTGGCGCGCGCAATTGCGCTGCCATTCGAGTTCCACGGCGCGGCTGACGGCGGCCTGGTAGCGGCCGAGCGGGGAGTCCTCTACATCCAGTGCGCTGGGACCGCTGCGCGAAATCGAACCCATCACGGCGGTCTTGCGCTGAAACCCGCGAAAGGGCCGCTCCTTTGCGCTCTGGCTTGCATCCGCGGATGACGGGCGTTCCTTGGGTCGGGTGGAGGAGTCCGTTTCTTTTTGCCGCGGCGTTTCCTGCACGGGCAGGGAGGCGGAGGGTGCGGCCGTGGCCTTGGGCATGGGCACGGGAACATCAACGGGGAACGGGCTCTGCAGGAGGGTTTCCCGCGGCTTGGAGGGCGGTGCCGGTTCGGTTGCCGTCGCGGCTGACCCGCTTGGGTCGGGAGCGGAGGGCGGATCCTTCGCGCGGGTGGCTTCAGGGGATCCCGCGGGTTCGAGCGAGCCGTCCTGATATGTGCTTTCGGTGGTTTCAAGGTGTGCGGGGTTGCGGGGCTGGATGCCGGCTTGCGATGGCAGCGGCAGTGCACCACTCACCGGACTGCGCTCGCTGGCCGCGATCGTATTGCGCTCGCCGATGAACGAGGGGCGCTCGGGTCGGGCGGATGCCTGCTCCTCGGAAGTCCTGGCGAAGCGCGGTGTCTCGCGGGGTGGAGTACCCGCGGTCGGGGCCGGAGTGCTCACTTGCGGAACCGCGGGCACGGCCTTCGGGATCGCGGGTGGCGGCATTGGGCTCCGCGGGGGCGGCAGAATCACGGTGAGCGTTTCCACCGGTGCGGGAGCGGGACGCGCTGCGGGCCCGAACCACTCCGGGCGCAGGGAAAGCATGCCGAACCCCGCAAGCAGTGCCAAATGAAGCATCAGCGATACCCCGAGCGCCCAGGACCACAGCGACGCGTCGTCACCGCGGGGCGCGATGCTGTCCGGAAATGCGTTCAACGCCGCCATCCTGCACGGCTTTGCCGGGCGGCGCAACCCGCCAGACGCCGGGGAAACGGCATCCGCTCACCAACGCAGCGACGAGGCGGGCACCCGGGTCTCGTTTTCACGAATCCCGGCGATTTTCCCGTCGGAAAGGTGCAGTACGCGGTCGGCCATGTCGGCCATCACTGCGTTGTGGGTGATCACCACGGTGAGGGTTCCCAGTTCGCGGTTCACCCGCTCCACCGCCTCCAGTACGGTGATGCCGGTATGGACATCGAGCGCGCCGGTCGGTTCATCGCAGAGCAGCACCTCGGGGCGTTTCGCGATCGCACGGGCGATGGCCACCCGCTGCTGCTCGCCGCCGGACAATTGCGACGGGAAATGATCCATGCGGTGCTCAAGCCCCACCATCGCCAGCGCCTCGGAGGGATTCATCGGGTCGCGCGAGATATCGGTGATCAACGCGACATTCTCCCGCGCGGTGAGCGAGGGGATCAGGTTGTAAAACTGAAACACAAAACCCACGCAATTGCGGCGGAAGGAGGTGAGCCCGGCCTCATCGGCGGCGTCGAGCGGCCAGCCCTTGTAGCGCAGGGTCCCCGAGCTCGGCACATCGAGCCCGCCGAGGATGTTGAGCAATGTCGATTTCCCGCTGCCGGAGGGGCCGAGCAGACACACGAATTCGCCGGCATGCAGGCTCAGGTCCACTTCATGCAGGGCCACCACCTCCACTTCACCGGTGTGGTACACCTTTCGCAGGCGGTGCGCCTCGAACACCACCGCGCCGCCATCATTCTCCGCAAGCGGGGCAGGGATCATGACTCGGAATGCGGGGGGCGCGGGGAGACGGACCGCCTCACTCCTGCTCGTCGGCCGTGGCCTTGATGTCGGAAAGGGCGGCGATGAAATCACCGAGAATCTCCGCGGGTACCATGATCGTGTCGCGGTTGCCGCCGACATCCTCGGTGATCTTTACCACCATCCCGCGGGCGTTGCGCTTGAGGTCGAGGAAGAAGACCTTGCGGTCGGCAAGGATCTTTTCGGTATGGAGCAGGTCGTTGTCCACAGGCACTTTTTCCGCAATCGGACGGTGACGCAGCCCAACTCCGCGCGTCAGGATTGTCAAACCAATTCCTTGCGGAAAGCATCGGCTCCGCCGTGATCCGCCACCTCCCCCGCCACCGCCCGGCCCTGGTTCTGGCACCGATGCAGGATGTCACCGACCTGGCCTTCATGCGGGTGGCGGCACGACGCGGCGGCCCGGACTGGTTCGTCACGGAGTATTTCCGGGTCCATCCCTGCTCGGTGCCGGACCCCGCGATCCTCCGCTCGATCCGAGAGAACCAGACCGGGCGGCCGGTCTTCGCGCAAATGATCGGCAGCGATATCGACAGCCTGACCCGCACCGCGCGCCAACTCGCCGAACTGCCGGTGGCGGGCATCGATCTCAATCTCGGCTGCCCGGCACCGATCGTGTGCCGCAAGAACGCAGGCGGCGGGTTGCTGCGCTCGCCCGGGGAAATCGACCGCATTGTCGGCGCCCTGCGCGACGCGGTGCCGGGATGCCTCACGGTCAAGACCCGCATCGGCTACGCGGACCCTTCGGCGTTTCCCCTGCTGTTGGAGATCTTCCGCAAGCACGGCATCGACGGCCTCAGCGTCCACGGGCGCACCGTCGAGGGACTGTACCGCACGCCGGTCGACGAAGACAGCGTGCGCATGGCGGTGGAGCACATGCCCTGCCCGGTGATCGCCAACGGCAATGTGGTCGATGTGGAAACCGGCCGATCCTACTTGCGCCGCACGGGGGCAGCCGGGCTGATGATCGGGCGCGGAGCCATCCGCAATCCGTGGATCTTCACCCAACTCGCCGCGGCCTTCGGCGAGGGCACCGCACCGCAACCCACGCATCGCGACCTGCTCGAACACATCGGCGACCTCTGGCACGAAACCGCGCGCGAGACCCGCCGCTTCGATCCGGAGGCCCATGTGCGGCGGATGAAGAAAACGATGGCGTACATCAGTCACGGGATCGCCGGCGGAGCCTTCGAGCACGAGATGCGCCGCACCCGCGCACCGGAAGAATTTTTCCAGGTTTGTACGGTGCATCTTGACCATCCGCAACCCCTGCCTTTGCGGCCGCCGGACGATTCGAAGCTCTTTTGCGGCTTCGCCGCCTTGCTGGAAGGATGAGCCGCGGCTCACCTGGCGCGGCAAGCGCCCGGGATCATTCCTCGACCGCTTCGGCGCGGGGGATCCCCCGGAACTCCGCCGGCAGGGCGCGCAGGGGCGGGACTTCTTCGTCGATCGGCACCGCGCGCGGCGCGGCGTCCTCCACAGGCACCGCCTTCGGAACCACCGGCCGGGCAGGCGGAGGCACGACCTCGCGCGGCACGGCATCCCGCGGCTCGGGAACCTCCACGGCCCTCGGCGGCGGAACCAGCAACGGCTCGCCGGCATCCGCGGTTTTCCTCATCTTGATTTCCACGCGTCGGTTGACCGCTTGTGCCGCCTCGTCTCCGCCGGCGATGATGGGCCGCATCCTGCCGTAGCCGCGCGTGATGATCTTGGCGCCGTCCATCCGCAGCGACTCCACAAGGTAGTCGCGCACCGCATCCGCCCTGCGTTTGGAAAGATCCAGATTGAACGCATCGCTGCCGACGAGGTCCGCGTGCCCTTCGATCCAGCAGAACAACCCCGGATTGCGGTCCATCAGCAACGCCACCTTCATCAGGCCCACCTTGGCGCTCTCACGCAACTCGGCGCGGTTGAACTCGAACAGGAGATCCCCCGGCAACATCGTCTTGCTGGAAAGCAGCAGGTTGGGAGGAAGGTCGAGCAACTGGTCTATTGATGCGATCCCGTCCGGAAGACCCGGCCCCTTGCCAACGCCGGTTTCCGGCCGCCCGAGTGTATCGAGCACCCGCGAGGAATCGGCATCGTCGGGAGTCCCGGGATCCACGGTCATCCTGCCGATCTGCGAAGGCTGGAACATCTCCGGCTCCCGACCGAGATCCGGCAACGCGGAATCGATTTCAAAATCCCTGTCGCGCGCCGGTGCCTCGGGTGCGGATTCCCCGCCGGACTTCGGTTGGCTGATCTTGAGTTCGTACACGGCCTCATCGATGTCCGGACGGATCTCGATCTTTTCCTCGGGCACCTTGGCGAGCAGATCGATCTCCTCAAGCAGCGAGGAGGCATCCGGCGGGGTGCGCACTTCAGGAGTGGCCACCGGATCGGCGGCCTCCGGAGGACGCACCTCCACCCGCGGCACGCGGATCGCAGCCGTGGACAACTCGCGCGCCTCATGAAACCGCAACCCGATGTCCATGCGGTCGAGAAGGAAAAACAACACCAGATGCAGCGCCAGCGAGACGAGCATCGCGGCGACCGCCCAGCCGCCGAGACGGTCCGGCCCCGGAAGGCGCAATCCGCCTTGCCTGACCTCGTTCCAAGAAACATCCGCGGGCATGGCCAAGGATACCCCGCCGAATCGGATTGGCAATGACCGGCATGCCGTTCTACCCTCCTTTGGCATTCAGATTGCTCACGAAAGTCCCCACGCCATGGCCTCGAAAAAGACAAACAAGACCTCCCCGACCAAGCCGACCGCGAAAGCACCCGCGGCAAAGAACCCCAACCCCCCCGCGAAAAAGGCGGCCAAGGCGGCCAAGGCGGCCAAGGCGGCAAAAGCACCGGCGAAAAAGCCCGCCAAGTCCGGCAAAACCGCCACCGCCGCCGCACCAAGTCACGCGGACATCTCGGCCATGGCTTACGCCGTCTACTGCGAGCGGATCGCCAAGGGCCTGCCCGGAACCACCGAAGGCGATTGGCTCGAGGCAGAACGGCGGCTCAAAGGCTGAGCGGACTGCGGATGTCGGCCCCCGCTGCCGCGGATACGCGTTCCCCGCAGGTTTCCGGCTTGGATCGCCGTCGCAAACCGGGTGAGACTCCCCCGTGACCGCGACCGAACCCTTGGGCGTCGGGCTGGCCGGATTCGGGACCGTGGGTTCCGGTGTCTGGAACGCCCTGCAACGCAACGGCGAACTGATCACCGACCGCACGGGCGGCGGAGTGAGTCTTTGCATTCGCCGCATCCTCGTGCGCGATCCCTCGAAGGCGCGAACCACCGGCTACCCCGTCCCGCAGGAACTGCTCACCACCGACTGGAGGAAACTCATCGAAGACCCAGCCGTGCGGATTGTGGTCGAGGTGATCGGCGGCACCACCGATGCATTCGACATCGTCGCCGCGGCACTGCGGGCCGGCAAACCGGTGGTCACCGGAAACAAGGCCCTGCTGGCGGAACGCGGCGTGGAATTGTTCGGCCTGTCCCGGCAAACCGGCACGCCCATCCACTTTGAAGCAGCAGTCGCCGGCGGCATCCCGATCATCCGCACCGTCCAGGATTCCTTCATCGGCAACCGCATCCGGTCCTTTTCCGGCATCATCAACGGCACCTCGAACTTCATTCTCGGACGCATGACCGACGCGGGTCTGACTTTCGAGGAAGCCCTCGCCGAAGCACAGTCGCTCGGCTATGCGGAGGCAGACCCGGCCCTTGATGTCAACGGCTGGGACGCAGCGCACAAGGCAATCCTGCTGGCGACCCTCGCCTACGGGTTTCCGGTGGATCCCGCGCAAGTTCATGTCCGCGGCATCGAGCAGGTGCGGCCGACCGACATCCGTTTCGCGAAAAGCCTCGGCTACGCGGTGAAACTGCTGGCCGTGATCCGCGAACATGCGGGCGGCGCGGTGGAGCTGCGGGTCCAGCCCTCCTTCATTCCGAAATCCGACATCCTCGCATCCGTACACGGCGTCTTCAACGCAGTGGCGGTGCACGGCGACATCGCAGGCGAATCGCTCTTCTACGGCCGAGGCGCCGGGCAAGATCCCACGGCTTCATCGGTGGTGGCTGACCTCGTCGAGGCGGCCCGCTCGCTCCACGAAGGCTCCGGCCACCGCGGCTTCCTGCCCTACCGCGACGGGGGCCGCGTCCTGCCGGTGGCCGAGACCTCCACCGCTTACTATGTGCGCTTCGATGTGACCGACCGCCCGGGCGTGATCGCCGAGATCGCGAAAGTACTCGCCGACCACCGCATCGGCATCTCGGGCACCCACTCGCCGGTCGATCCCGCAAACCCCGATGCGGAGTTTGTCGACATGGTGTTCCTGTTGCACACCTGTCCTTTTGGAAAACTGAGCGCCGCGCTCGAGGAAGTGGAGAAACTCGATTGTGTGAACAGCTCGCCGGTGGTGTTCCGCATCGAGACACTCTCGTAAAGCAAGCACCGCGGCTCAATCGCGGTGCACCCGGTCCGAAAGCTCGTCGGGATTGTCCGCGCGCAGCGGCCAGTGCTCGCGCAAGGCATTGCCGATCCTCCGCACCGCATCGCACACCGCTTCCAGACTCTGCCCGTCGCGCAGCGAGGCCGACATCGCATCGGCCGTGGTCTGCCACCACGCGGCGGACATCCGGCGGTGGATTCCCTCGTCGCCGATCACCATGAAGCGCCGCCGCTTGACGAAGACGGCGATCAACACCGCGTTGCGGTCGCGGGTGCGATCCATGCCGAGCCGATGGAACAAACGCCACGCATGGTGGCGGATCCTCCACACGCGGCGCGACACCACCGCCACCCGAATCTCACCCGATGTGCGTTCCTCGGCTTCGCGGATCGCCGCCGCCACCACTTCCTCTTCCTCATGACTCAGGAACCCCTTCATCGTTGCACTTTCACCAACTCCCGCCGGCCCCGCCGCCGCCACTGCGCCCTCCTCCGCCCGAAAACCCGCCGCCGCCACCCCAACCGCCGCCGGAAAACCCGCCGCCACCACCCCAACCACCCGACCAATTTCCCCGCCGCGTTCCGTCATGGGTGATCACCACATCCACTCCGTGCCGCTCGGCGAGTACGACGATCCCGACGAAAATCAGAAACAAAACCAGCAACCCCCAAGGCGGAATCCCGCGCTGACCATCAAGCCGCGTGCGCCCGCTGCCCCGGTACTCGCCCCGCGCCGCAGCGAGAATCGCATCCACCCCGGCCTCCACCGCGCCCGCGCGATCGCCGTCGCGCAAGAGCGGAACCATGACCTCGCGGATGATCCGGTTGCACATCGCATCCGGCAACGCACCCTCCAGACCGTACCCGGTATGGATCCGCACCTTGCGGTCGGCCGCAAACACGAACAGCACCGCGCCATTGTCCTTGCCAACCTGCCCGGGTTTCCACGACTCGAACACCCGCTGGCAGAAGTCGGCCATCTCCGCGCCTTCCGGCAACGACGGAAACACCGCCACCAACACCTGCGAGGAGGTTTTCCTCTCGTAGTCCTCCAGCCTGCCGTTGATCCGCTGCCGCAACCCGGCGCCAAGCCAGCCGGCCCCATCGTACACATACGACGGCGAGGGACTCGGCGGCACCACCGCTTCCGCCCGAAGCAGCATCGGCCACGCAACCACGAACGCGGCAAAGAAAGCCGCCACCCGCGAGGCCCGTGGAAACGCGCCGGTCATTCGCCGCCGCTCCCGCCGCCGAAGTCGAATTTCACCTCGGGCGCCTTCTCCGCTCCCGCCTCGGCCTGAAAATAAGGCTTTTCACGAAACCCGAGCAGCGAGGCGAAAAACACCGTCGGAATCCTGCGGATCGAGATGTTGTACTCCCGCACCACCTCATTGAACCTCCCGCGCTCGACGGCAATCCGGTTCTCGGTGCCCTCCAACTGCACCTGCAAATCGCGGAAGCCCGCACTCGCCTTGAGATCCGGATAGCGCTCGGCCACCACCAGCAGGCGTTGCAACGCACTGCCGAAAGCCCCCTGCGCCTTCTGGAACTCCTCCAACTGCGCCGCCGTCTCCGGGGCCTTGCTCACATCCACCGTCATCCTGCCCACCGAGGCACGCGCGTTGACCACGCTCTCGAGCGTCGACTTCTCGAAGTCGGCCGCCCCCTCCACGGTCTTGACCAGATTCGGAACGAGGTCGGCCCTCCGCTGGTACTGGTTGGAAACCTGAGCCCAGGCGCTGTCGACCCCCTGCTGTTTGGCGACCAAACCATTGTAGCTGCCCACCGCTCCCAGAACGAGGAGCACCACCACCACGATTGCCGCAATCAGGAATTTCTTCATCAACAAGACGATGGGAAATCCGCGCCAACCTGTCCACGCCAAAACGGCAGCTGCATCCGGTGGATTTCCATCGCCAAGGAGCCGCCGCCGATTCATCCTTCACGCCGTGGAAACCACGGACGCGACCTTGCTCCGGTTGACGCGACTCACCGATACGAGTTGGATCGTGCATTGGTTCACCGAGGGTTTCGGGCTGATCAAGACCGTGGCCAAGGGAGCGCGCCGGCCCGGAAGTCCTTTTGCGGGGTCGCTGGATCTTTTCTTCGGCGGAGATATCGTCTTCCAGCACGCGAGACGCGGCAGCCTCCACCAACTCCGCGAAGTGGCCGTCCATTCCTGGCGCAGCTCCCTGCGCGAGTCCTACGACTCGGTACTGCTCTCCGGCTATTTCTGCCGCCTCCTCGAAGAAGCCGTGGAACCGGAACACCCGGAACCAGCCCTCCACGACCTGCTCAAACGGGCGCTCGACCACCTTGCAACGCAGCCCGCCGGCCTCCGCGCCCTGCTCCATTTCGAAAAGGAACTCGCCCGCATCCTCGGAATCACCCATCGCGACCGCCCGGCGGCAGGCTCGCTCCAAGAGACTCTCGGCCGGCTCCCCGAGTGCCGGACCGACCTCGTGAAAAGACTGGCCTCCCCCCTTTCTTTTGACTCGTCAAACGGCGGAACCGGGTGATCATGACGGTAGAAACACAGAGCCACCCCCAATCCATGGAAACCCCGAACCCGACCCTGCTTGCCATCCTGCTCGAACGCGCCGGCTCGCTCTGCCAAACCGGAGACCTCCCGGAAGCGCTCCACGCCGCCAACGCGGCGGTCTCCGAAACCCAGCGCACACTATCAACATCGCTGGAAAGCATCGATGCCTTCGCCGACGCGCTCGAGGCACGCGCAGGCATCCACCGCCTTCTCGGGGACTGGGAAGCGGCGCGGGATGATTATCGCGAGGCACTCGACCAACTCGAGAACCGCCCCGACCGCCTTGCCCAGGTCGGCAGACTCCATGCAGGCCTCGGCTCCGTCTATGAATCCGTCGGCCGCCAGGACAAGGCGGGCGAGCAATGGATCATGGCCATCGATGCCTTCGGCAAGAACGACCCGCCGCTCGAGATCGACATCGCCCACATGTCGAACAACCTCGGCATGCTTCACAAAGCCGCAGGCAATCTCGAAACCGCCGAAGCCTACTACCTCAAGGCACTCGGCATCTACCACGCGTACTACGGCCAGCACAGCGAGGAAACCGCGACCGTCGCCAGCAACCTCGGAGCGGTTTACCAAGCGAAGGGCCTCCTCGAGCAATCGCGCGAAATGCACATGATCGCGCTCGAAACCCGCACGCACCTGCTCGGCGAAGAACACCCGGACGCCGCACAATCCCACAACAACCTCGCCTTGGTGATGATCGAGAGCGGCGACCCGGTCGCGGCCCGCAACCATTTCGAGAAAGCTCTCGCCACCTTCGAGAACCTCGGAACCCCGTATGCCGACGATCTCGACGCGGTGGCCGGGAACTACTGCGCCTTCCTCAGGCAAGAAGGAGAGCCCGGACTCGCCGACCTGATCGAGGCGCGCACAAGCGTCGCACGCTGAGGGAACAGAGGGAGGTCGGGGGCGGATCCTCCCTCAATCCACCTCGTCAATCATTCTGGATCCCCACCGTCGTGGTGAGGTTGCCGCCAAGCACGGCACCGCCCCCGGGCGCGGACAGCGTCACCTTGAACTTGCGGAACCCGTCCGACGCAAGGGTATCCGTCACGGGTATCACGATCGTCTGCTTGGTGACATCCACCGGAAACACCAAGGTCCCCGCTGCCGCCGTGTAATCCACACCGGCAACGGCGCCGTCGTCGGATGTCGCATACGCCACGGTCACTTCCTTTTGCTGAAAGCCCGACCGCATCACCTCGATCGCAACCGTTCCGGCCGACTCGGCGACATTCTTGGAAAGGGTCTTCATCTGAATGATCGGAGCGGTGCTCACCACCGCCTTGGCACCCTTGAGGAACCGAACACCACCATCCAACGGGCCCGATGGCGACGAGATGTTCACATTGGACAGCTTCACCGAAATCTCACCCACCGCGCTGACCTCGACTTTCAGATTGAAGGAAACCGAAACCTTGCCGGGCCCCTTGACCTTTTTGGAACCTGAGATCCGGCGGTTCACCAGCACGGCCGGAAGATTTCCGGTGGGATTCTCCAGCGTTCCCTCGAGAAACCGTGAAGACCCCGGGGAAACAGTGTCCAGGAAGGCCGAGAACCTCGTTCCGGCGGGCACCAGAGCGGCAAGCGGCCCGATCCCCTTGCAGCTTCCCTCGATCGCGTAGGTGTAGCGCTTCGACTTGGCGATCTTCTCCTTGCCGCTCGCCACGGCAAGCGAACCCCCATGCGCGATCTCCTTGCCCACCAGGTAGACATTGGCGCGTTCGAGCGCTGATGCGGACACCAGCGTGAGTGCGGAGGCGAGGGAAAAGGCGGTGAAGAAGCGGAGGCTGCGTTCGGTTTTCATCGGGAGTTCGGCGGGGTGAGGCAGGGCATCGGTCCGTGGAGCGCTTCTCCGGTACACGCTTCCCTTGCAAGCTGAACGATAGCCTGCCCGGCACCGCGAAGTCAATACGAATTCGCACGCGTGCGGCACGAGGGGACACCCGGATGACGGGATCTTCCTTCCGGTGGCAGGCTCGGTCGGCAGGGTCTTTTGCCCCTTGCGCGGGTGGGGGTGTTGCACCAGTTTGCAGGAGCACCATGAAGCAGCGTTCCCAAGGATTCCCTAGGACCGATTCCCACGGTGCGGTGCTCTGGCGATCGGGCGGCATCGCCTTGGAAGGCGCCGCATGTTCCCCCGCGCCGAACCCGTTTCCCGGCGTGTGTGCCGACGGACCGCAGTCATGATCCGGAGTTCCCGAAGCCCCTGCGGCCTGTGCGGTGCGGAGCAATGCCATCCGCTCGAATCGACGGATCGCGACGGCAAGCCGCTGGATGTGGTCATCTGCGGGGGCTGCGGAGTCGTGCGAAACGATCCGATTCCCGATGCGGAGGAGTTGGTGGAATTCTACGAAGGCCGCTACCGCCTCGAATACAAGGGCACCGAGGAACCCAAGGCGCGTCATGCGGCACGCTATTTCCCGCGGGCGGCGCGGCACATCCTCGCATTCTGGCGTCATTACGGCCCCGGGACCGCGATCCTGGATGTCGGCTGCGGGAGCGGAGAGTTCCTCTTCCTGATGCAGGCCTTGGGCAAACAGGCGGCAGGCCTCGAGCCGAACCGGGGCTACGCAGGGTTTTGCCGCAACAAACTCGGCCTCCAAGTGACCACGGGCGGCATCGACACCTTCCAAACAGGCCGCCGCTTCGACCACATCCGGCTTTGCCACGTCGTCGAACACCTCGCGGACCCTGCGGACAAGATCCGCCGTGCCTCGGACTGGCTTGCGGAAAACGGAACGATGTACGTGGAAGTGCCCGACTTCGGGGAGTACTGCCGCCGGAAGAGCCCGGGGCGGATATTCCACTACGGACACCTGTACAATTTCGATGCCGATTCCTTCGGGCAACTTGTGGCGCGCGCGGGCATGTGCATCCGCGAGAGGACGGGTGACACATCGGCGTTCCTCGCCAAGGACCCAGGGTCCGTGCCCCGGGAGATCCGCAGCCGGCCGCCGGAGGAAACGCTCCGCCTCTACAGACTCCATCGCGAAGGGTCATTGCGGTCGGGCGGTGGGGTCGGCCGCATCCTGTCCAAGGCACTGCGGCTTTGCGGGGAACAGTACCGGATCCTCACGCACCAAAGTCACGAAGCGATCGGCCGCAGGACGGCACGCGCGCTTGCCGCACGGCTGGGCGCCCCCTCGGCCACCACCTCACCGAATGCGGATGGAGTCTCCCCGCGGCACCCCGGGAGCGGCGGCGTCCTCGGGTGAGAGGTCCTCGAAATCGAGCCGGATCACCCCCGCGGAGTCGGCAAGCGCGCCGGCGGGAATGCCGCGGACACGCAGAAACCCGATCCGGCTTTGGTGGTCCATCGGGCAAAGCGCCGTGCTCAAGGGAAGCTCCCTGCCGTCATTGAGAAGCACCGCGCGCTTCGGCGCCTTGGTGAATGGTCGCAAAATCACCGATTCGGTGACCGGGACCGAAGTGAGATGAACATAGAGGGTGTTGCCGCGGCGCGTGAGCATCACCTCCTTGTTCTGCGTCAGATGCGTGGCGGGAGCAGCATCGCCATAAGCCTCGCCCACCCGCTTCATCCACGCACCGATCGCGCGGAAGATCCCCGCGCTCTGCCCGTCGATCGTGCCGTCGGGCATGGGCCCCACATTGAGAAGATAGTTCGCCCCCCGGCACAGGTAACGGGCGATCGAACGCTGCAGGTGCCCCACCGTGTAATAGTCCTCGTCCTCGCGATAGCCCCAGCTGCCGGAGCCCACCGACTGGCAAGCCTCCACCCGCTTGTCGAAGGAACGGGCCTCGTCGGCCTCATAGTCCCGCTCCGGAGTACTGAAATCCCCCGGGTCGAATCCACGGTTGTTGATGACCGCATCGGGCTGCAACGAGCGGATCATCGCGTTCACCGACGGATCCTTGTGCTCCGGAACATTCATATCCCACCAGATCCCGTGGATTTTCCCGTAGTTGGTGCACAGCTCGCGCACCTGTCCCTTGAGGAACTCCATGTAAGCGTCCCAGTCCGGCTTGTCGCCGGGCTCCGGCCCCGCAAGTTCATGATGCCTCCCTTGGTTGGGATAGTTGGGATGATGCCAATCGGCTACCGAGTAATACAGGCACAGCGGGATCCCGCGCTTGTGGCAGGCATCTGCGAGCATGCCGATGATGTCCTTGCCGTAGGGTGTATTGACCGAGTGAAACCGGGTGAGTTCGGACTCGAAGAGGCAAAAGCCATCGTGGTGCTTTGCCGTGACGGTGAGATACCGCATGCCTGCCTCCTCAAGCAGGTCGAGCCAGCGTTCGGGATCGAATTTCACCGGGTTCCAGCGTGCGGCAAGTTTGCCGTACTCGGCACGCGGCACGCGGGCGCGCCACTGGTGCTGCTCGTGCCAACCCTCGAGCGCGTAGATGCCCCAGTGCACGAACATGCCGAAGCGTCTCTGCCGGAACCAGTCGCGGCCGTCGCCGAAGGCAGGCGGCGCCGCAGCGGGGGAACCGGCCGGCGCGGCGGCAGCGGCAGCCGAAGCTGCGGATGGCAGCATCCAGCCAAGGGCGGCAGATCCGCCGGCACGGTGAAGGAAGGATCGTCGTTTCATGAGGATGGTTTCCGCTGCAGACCATCGACGGCTCCGGCCGATACGACAAGTAAAGATAGCGGATCCCTCGATGCGCTCCCCAGGAGTGTACCGGAAAACCCAGCGAACCCAAGCCGCTTGCCGAAGGTGTCACCCTGGTGTGGTCTTGACTTCCCGTGGGCGCATTCCCCGGGATAGCCCGATGCTGAGACACCCGCCATCATCCATAGCACCATGAACCACGCCCGTGCATCGCTCGGAACCCCTCCGCCGACCGCACGGACGCGGATGCAAGGACTTGCCGCGTTCTGCTTTGCGGAGCATCACGTGCCGCCGCAGAGACCGTCTTTTCGCAGTGGAACTGGAACTCCACCGTCTCGTCATCCTTCAAGCGCCCCTCCCCGGGCAGGGTCCTTTCCGGCGCGGTGCTCGGCTTCGGCCAGTCGGCCCCGAGCATTCCGCTCGCCACCATTCTCACCAACGGCCCTCCCGCCGATCCCGGGACCGTCCTTTCAGGCACCACATGGAACCGCTCGGCAACGATCAATCCGCCCTTGCTGACCGCTGCCAACGCATCGGTGGGCGTGATGTTCCAGGCCCCGGCGACCGGCATGAACACTGGCGAGGCCGTGAAACCCTCGTGGAGCCAGACCCCTGGTTTCCGCTCAAGCCGCCATCGGCAGCTGCTGGTGAGCACCTCCGGCACGGGCGGCACATTTGCAGCACCATCCGGCGCCATCGGCTCGTCGATAAGCCGGTTCGTCAACGGATTGAATTCGGGAACCACCGCGATACCCGGCGCCGCCACGGTGAATGCAGGCTCCGGCGGAATCCGCGGCAGTCCGGGGCCGGTAACTCATTGATATCATAAAATACATCAATCAATTTCAGGACCCGCGCCCGGGCCCTTACGCGGATTCCCGGCGCCCCTCCGCGAAGCGCTCCAGCAGGCGGTCGCGGATCCGGCGCGCCCGCAGCGGATCGCGGGTCTTGAGGTTCCAGCGCACCCGCCGCGAGGTGTAGTCGGGCAGGTGCAGGGTGGCATGGAACCACCAGGTTCCGTTGTTGTTCCAGAGGTGGTGGTTTTCTCCGGTGGTTTTCTGGCGACGGGAGATGACGGCGTGGTTCAGGTTCATGGGTGTCGGGGTTCGGGGTTGTCCGACACCAAGAGACCGGCTCCGAAAGAAAACGCCCGGGCTGACGAAGACATCAGGCCGGGCGGCGTCGGACGGTGATCCGGTGAGACTTTCGTTCGGGCAGGTCTGTCGGGTCCTGCTCCGCACATCCGGGGTGTTCCCCCGATGGCACCTTGGCGTCTCTTCCAGGTTGCCGGACCCGCCTTGCAGCGGGTCTCTCTTGATGTCGCGGGGATTCTCGCACGGCTCGCAGCCCGATTGCAAGACCGGATCCACCCACGGGTTGTCATAGAATTGCGGCCCCGGGCTTCCGTGTCGGGAAAAAGAAATGGCAGCCCCACAAGGAATGCAGCATGCTCCCAACATGCCGCACTCCCGAACCACCCTGCGCCAGTCGATCGCGGCGCTCACCGCCTGCCTTGCGACGGTCATGGCGGCGACTGCCGGGGATCCTCCGCCCCGGAAACCGAACATCCTGGTGATCCTCGCCGACGACCTCGGCTATTCGGACCTTGGCTGCTACGGTGGGGTAATCGAGACCCCCCATCTCGACCGGCTAGCGGGGAACGGCTTGCGATTCTCCCGGTTTTACAACACCACCCGCTGCTGGCCGACGCGCGCCGCCCTGCTCACCGGTTACTACGCCCAGCAAGTCCGCCGCGACACACTGCCCGACGGCACCGGCGGTCCGCGGGAGACCCGGCCGTCCTGGGCACGGCTGCTTCCCGAACTGCTCAAGACCGCCGACTACCGCAGCTATCACAGCGGGAAATGGCACATCGACGGCGACCCGCTCACACAGGGCTTCGATCACTCGTTGCTGGTCGATCGAGGTCAAAACACCTACTTCGGCACGCAGGGTCTCTTCCGCGACGGCAAACCGGTCGATGCGGATCCCGCCTCCTACCTCACCACCACCATCGGCCAACACGCCGTCGAATGCTTGCGCGATCACGCAGCCGAACACGCCGACAAACCCTTCTTCAGTTACATCGCTTTCACCGCGCCTCATTTCCCGCTCCAGGCACCGCAGGAAGCGATCGGGAAATACCGCAAGCGCTACACCGCAGGCTGGGCCGCGATCCGGCAAGCCCGATACGAGCGCCTCACAGCCCTCGGAATTTTTCACGGCGCGCTCCCGCTGATCGAACGCAACATCGGCCCGCCTCACCCGCCCTCGGCGGCCACCCTCAACGCCCTCGGCCCGCGGGAACAAACACTTCCTTCACCATGGGAGCAGCTCGACAAAGAGCAACAGGACTTCCAGAGCACCAAGATGGCGATCCACGCGGCCATGGTTGAAAGTATGGACCAAGCCGTCGGCGCGGTCGTCGCCCAGTTGGAAACGATGCATGCGCTCGACAACACCTTGCTGCTCTTCCTCAGCGACAATGGCGCCTCTGCGGAAATCCTCGTCCGTGGCAAGGGTCATGATGCGTCCCTGCCGCCGGGTTCCAGCGGGACCTTCCTGTGCCTCGGCCCCGGTTGGTCTTCCTGCTCCAATACCCCGTTGCGCCGCCACAAAACCTGGGTTCACGAGGGCGGCATCCGCACGCCCCTCATCGTCCATTGGCCGGCCGGCTTCACCGACCGCGGAACACTGCGCAACACCCCGGGCCATGTGATCGACATCGTGCCCACCGTGCTTGCCGCGGCGGGAATCCGCAAACCCGAGGCCCGGAACGGCGTCGCCATTCCCGCGGCTCCCGGCCGCAACCTGCTGCCCGCTTTCACCAAGGATGCGCGGATCGCCCGCTCCGACCTATGGTGGCTTCACGAAGGAAACCGTGCTCTGCGGGTGGACGATTGGAAAATCGTTTCGGACAAGGACAGGCCCTGGGAGTTGTACGACATGGCCGCCGATCCCGCCGAACAGCGCAACCTCGCCGCAACCATGCCCGACAAGGTCCGCGAACTCGCCCGCATCTGGGAAACGCGCTGCGCGGAATTCTCCGCCGATGCAAAGACCCCGTGAGTCTCGCGGACGGAACGCAACGAAGCACATTCCGCCCGGCCTCCGTCATCCCCCGGGGCCCCGGGATGCGGCCTTCGTCTCGTTCCAAAGAATCACCGTGCCCGCCTTCGAGGCCGAGACGATTTCCACGCGCCCGTCCTTGTCGAGGTCTGCGATGCGGATCAGCAGTCCGCAGCCGGCTTTTTCCGCTAGAACATGCCGGGAGAACCCCCGGCTCTTTGCATTCCACGCGTATGCCAGCACCACCGGCGGCTCGGTGTCGCCCGGATCCTTGCCGTTGTGAGCCATGAAACGCCTGCCGGCGACCAACTCCCGGCGGCCGTCATTGTCGAGATCCGCCCACGCGAGGGTGTGGAGCTGCGAATACCGGCGCTCGATGGTGTGATGCCGCCAGTTGGTGGAACCGTCTGCCGCGGGCGGCCGCTGTTGCTCCCAGTAGAGCCCGTAGCCGTGGCCGTCCGACCACACGATGTCGTTGCGTCCGTCGTCATCGAGGTCCGCCACCAGCATCGGGATGCAGGCGGAGGGAAAATGCCAGTCGTGCCGCACCTTCCACGGGACCGACATCTCATTCGTTTCGGGACGACGATACCATCCGCTCTGGAACAGAATGTCCTCGCGCCCGTCGCCGTCGATGTCGCCGAAGCCGAGTCCGTGGCCGTTGCCCGCGCTGGCCGAGTTGCCGATGGTGACGGGCTCGAGTCGCGGAGCACCGTCCGCGTCCTTGCCGAAACGCCAGGCCATGAGAGGGTTGTCGACTTTCCAACTGTTGACCACCAACTCAGGCCGGCCGTCATGGTCGATGTCGTGAAGCACCGTCACTTCGTTGGCTTGAAGCCCGGTGTCGACCAACTCCTTCCTCTCCCAAGGAGCACCAGCCTTCAGGCCTTCCGCACCCGGATTGCGGTACCAGAACAGTTTCGGCTCCATGAACGAACCCGATACAATGTCGGCCCAGCCATCGCGGTCGACATCGACCGCGTGTTCCCCGTTGTTTGCGCGGTACTCGCGCCATTTCCCGACCGTTCGCAAGGCGCGCCGCTCCCGGAACGATGGTCCGGGCCACCAGAACTCGCCGGAGGAAACATCGAGGTTGCCGTCCTTGTCGAAGTCGGCCACCTCGCAGGCCTCCATGCCGTCCTCGGCGAGCTTCTGCACGCGGAAGGAAAACCCGGCCGCGGAAGAGCCCGAGGCAAGGGACAAGCCGACGACAAGGACCGGGATCACGGTCTTGAGCGGGAAGGGATAATTCACGATTTTCCGAGGGTCAGGGCCTGGGCTCCGGCAGCGGAGCGGTTTTCACGGTGCTGGATCTTCCGTCCGCGCGGATGCTCACGACACGCTCCTCGGGCGCCGTGATCCGGTAGTCGGTCACCTTGCCGTCCTTCCATGAAATGTCCACCGAGAGCCCGCCCGGCGCGCGCAGGCCGGTGACCTTTCCTTCCGGCCACGCCGCCGGAAGCGCGGGCAGGAGGTGCAACTCGCCGCGATGGGACTGCAGCAACATCTCTGCCACAGCGGCGGTGAGACCGGTATTGCTATCAAGTTGAAATATCTCGACGAGGTGCGAGCCGAAGCCGTTGGGATGGACATTGGTGAATCGCATGGTGCGGCCCTTCCAGGTGTACTCGAAGGACTTCCCGGCGGTCCACTCCAGCATCCGGTGGGCCTTCTCCGGGTCGCCGAGCCGCGAGTAGATGGCGCTGCGCCACGCCGTGGCCCAGGGAGCGTAGGTCTTGCCCCGCTTCTCAAGAGTGACCGCCGCGGCTTTGGCGAGGGCCGGCGTGTCCTGCAAGGTGATTTGCCTTCCCGGATACAGCCCCCAGAGATGCGAGGTGTGTCGATGGTCGTCGTCGGGACTGTCCAGATCGTGATACCATTCCTGCAATTGTCCGAAGCGGCCGATGCGGGGCGGGGCGAGCCTGGCGCGGGCGGCGGCGAAGCGCGCGGCATCCTCTTGGTCGATGCCCAGAATGCGCGCCGCCTCCACGCAATTTCCGAAGATGTCCCAGGCGATCTGCATGTCGCAAGCCACCCCGATGTCCACCTTGCAGCGGCTGCCGTCCTGCGGCGAGGGAAAGAAGTTCTCCGGCGAGTTGCTCGCGGCCATCACCAGCTTGCCGTCCACCTCGATGAGACTGTCGAGCAGGAAGAGCGCGGCATCCTTCATCAGCGGATAGGCGGTCTTTTCGAGGAACTCGCGGTCGCCGTTGAAGCGGTAATGGTCCCACAGGTGCTGGCAAAGCCAACCGGCGCCGCCGCGCCAGGTCCAGCGGTTGTCGGCATAGCCCCACAGGTTGGAATTCACCGCCGCGAACCACCCGCGCAGCCCGAAGGCGTCGCGCGCCACCGCGCGCCCCGGCTCCTGCAACAAACGCATGTAGTCGAATAAGGGAAGGTGGCACTCGGCCAGCCCGGTGACCTCCGCGGGCCAGTAGTTCATCTGGATATTGATATCAAGATGCCAGTCCGCGCTCCACGGCGGCGCGGTGGAGTCGTTCCAGATCCCCTGCAGGTTGGCCGGCAACCCGCCGGGCCGCGAACTGGCGATGAGCAGGTAGCGCCCGTAATCGAACATCAGGGCCTCGAAACCAGGATCGGCCTGCGTGGCGTATCGCCGCAAACGCGCATCGGTGGGCGGCGGCGAGGGATCCTCCCCGGCCAATTCAAAACGACAACGGCCGAAGAGCCCGCCGTGATCGGCCACATGCCGCGCAAGCAGGTCGGCCCACGGCCTTCCGGCCACCGCCCCGAGCCGGCGCAGGTTGGCCGCGGCGGGCTTCTCGCCCGTGAAAAGCCGGAAGGCCCCGTGCCGGAACCCGGTGGCGGCCGAAAGAACCAACTCCACCTCGTCGGCCCCGCGCACTTCCAGAACATCCTTTCCCTCCTTCACGCTGCCTCCCTTGCGGCGCAAAAGCACCCGCGCCTCGTAGGGCATGCCGTTGCCGACCAAGTTTCCCCGCAACACCAAATGGCGCGACCCTCCCTCCGTCGCCGCCTCCGTGAGGATTTCGGCCCCGGGCTGCGGACTCTTGAACCCGGCACGGAAGGAAACCGACCCCGGTTTGTCGGCACTCAGGCGCAGTACCATCACTTGATCGGGATAACTGCTCAGCAGTTCCCGGCGGAACGAGACACCGCCCTTGCGGTAGGTCACCCCGGCCACTCCCGTGGCCAAATCCAGATGCCGCCGGTAACCGGTGGCCGCACCCCCGGGCTGCACCATGTCCAGCAGCAGGTCGCCAAAGGCCTGATAGGCCCCGAACTCCTTGGTGTACTCCGCGTAGCCCTCGGATCCCACCGGACCATACTCAGGCCCCAGTTCCAGCGAACGCTTGTACGCGTCGGTGAAGCGTCCCTCGAGGATCATCCGATCGACCTCGCCGTAGGCACCCTTCGGGTTCCGTTTCCATTTTCCGAAAGGACGGCCCGTCCAAAGGCTCGCCTCGTTGAACTGGACCTGCTCGCGCTCCACCCCGCCGCAGATCATCCCGCCCACGCGCCCATTGCCCACCGGCAGCGCCTCGAGCCAGCGGGTGGCCGGCTTGTCGTACCAAAGCTCGCGTGCCACCACCGGAAAGACCAACCCCGCCATCACCGCCAGGCAAGCCAGAAGCTGTCGGGAAAGGCCTACTTTTCCGACGCCCAAGCCGAAGACCCCGTCCGGCCCCGGAGCGGCGACACTCCGCCCCCTGCCCAACGGTCCTGAGCCCGCGTCCAATCCTCGCATCCCATCCATGTGCCCCAAGAAACCCGCCCCGGAGCGGACTTCTTTCAAATCCAGCCCAAAAGACCCCTCCGGACCCATGTCCACAAGCCCCCTGAATCGTGTAGAGGGATAGACATTTTTTATGGTAAATGCTGAAAATCTGAAATTTGGAAATGCTGAAAGGGGATGGTCTCGGGGGCGCTGGCAATCGGTAAGCGGGGCCCCAAGCGCCATGCATAGGGGTTTGCTATGCTGGGTTCATATGG
>CAZMUK010000010.1:0-26450 GCA_964569415.1 uncultured Luteolibacter sp.
GCAGCGAGCCAACTTGGCTTGGCCGGAGCGAAGCGGAGGCAATCCCGCCAGCCCGACTCTCAAGGCCCCGAGGCTCATCCAAGTTTCCTGCGGCCTTTAGAAATTGCCGTGTCTCTGGGCCGGCGGGGTTCGAGGCCACGAAGTGGGTTTGAAAGCGGGAAGCCGTCCTTGACGGCGGTGGAAGGTCGCGAGCGCAGCGAGCCAACTTGGCTTGGCCGGAGCGAAGCGGAGGCAATCCCGCCAGCCCGACTCTCAAGGCCCCGGGGCTCATCCAAGTTTCCTGCGGCCTTTCCGTTCCCTGCGGTGCCGATTTCTCCTTCGCTGTCGGTGGTGCCTTGCAGCGCTCGCGGCCAACCCGCCGTCTCGCCTCTGCGGCGGCTACTTCTGCTCCACAACCACCTTTTCGATCTTGCCGGTAAAGGAATTGTTGAACTGCGGGTAGTCCGGCGACACATTGGTTTCGGCGTCGAGACCCACGTCCGTTCCCTCATCTCCGGAGAACAAATACGGATGGGTCTTCGGGATGTGTCCCTCCGCCACCTTGCGGCCATTCACGCTGAGGATCGACTTGCCGCCCGTACCTGGCTTCGCCTCGTCGGGGATGAACTCGTAGCGGATGGTGTGCCTTCCCGGGGGAAGAGGGGCGTCGGCACCGATGTTGGTACGCTCAAGCGCGAATAAGTTGTACTCGTGGCGCGGCTTCCCATCCTTGAAATACAAGGTCCAGCCCCCGAAGTACCCGGCTTGGGCGATCACGACACCGCTGGCCCCGGCGTCCGTTGTCTCTACCACTGCCTCGACTGTGTGATGCTTGCCTTTCACATTGATGAAGGCGTTTTCCATCATGCCGGTCATGCCGGGATAGACGGTGAGGGACTTGCGTCCTGCAAGAAGATCGGCACGGCCCGCGATCTGGGGGTCAAAGCGCTCGCTGCGGCGGTCGTCGATCGGAAACACATGGTTGCGAACCGCCTCGGCCTCGAAGACCGCCTGCAGTTCCTTGAGCTTTGCGGGGTCCTGCGCGGCGAGGTTTTCCGACTGACTGAAGTCGTCATCGACATGATACAACTCCCAGACATCGTCCTTCACCGACGGGAGCGGCGTAATCAGCCACGGAATGGAATGCCGCGTCGCGGCAACCCAGCCCTCGTGGTAGATCGCGCGGTTGCCGAACATCTCGAAATACTGGGTCGTGCGGCGATCCTCAGCCTTCGCGTCGGTCGCGGCGTAGAGCATCGAGACCCCGTCCATCGGGCGCTGCTTGATGCCGTTGACGATCTTCGGTTGGGGAATGCCCGTCGCCTCGAGAACCGTGGGCGCGACGTCGACAACGTGATGGAACTGGCTGCGCACGCCGCCGTCCCCCTTGATGCCCTTCGGCCAGTGCACGACCATTCCGTTGCGGGTGCCGCCGAAGTGCGATGCGACCTGCTTGGTCCACTGGAAAGGCGTGTTGGTCGCCCAGGCCCAGCCGATCGCATAGTGCGGAAAGGTGGTGGGGCCGCCCCAGGTATCGATGTGATCCATCATCTGCGAGGCCTTTCCGACGATGCCGTTGAGGGCCATCATCTCGTTGTAGGTTCCCTCCGGACCGCCCTCGGCACTCGCGCCGTTGTCGCCGACGATGTAGAACAGCAGGGTGTTTTCCAGGGCGCCGATCCGCTCCAGCTGCGCGACGAAGCGGCCCACCTCGTGATCGGTGTGTTCCGCAAAGCCCGCGAAGGTCTCCATCTGCTTCTCGAAGAGCCGCTTCTGATCCGCATCCATCGCAGCCCATGCCGGGATCTCCCTCGGCCGCGGCGTGAGTTTGGTGTTCGCGGGAATGACGCCCAGCTTCTTCTGCCGCTCGAAGGTTTCCTCGCGCAACCGGTCCCACCCGGCGGCAAATCGACCTTTGTATCTCGCAGGCCACTCCTGCGGCACATGGTGCGGCGCATGCGTGGCACCGGGCGCGTAGTAGAGGTAAAAGGGCTTGTCCGGGGTCAGCGACTTCTGCGCGCTCACCCACTGGATCGCCTTGTCGGTCATGTCGGTGGTGAAGTGGTAGCCGGGCGTCCGGGGCGGCTCCACCCTCACGACGCCGTCGTAGATTGCCGGGGCCCACTGATTGGTCTCGCCGCCAATGAACCCGTAAAACCTGTCGAAGCCCGATCCTGTCGGCCAGCGGTCATAGGGGCCGGAGACGGAAACCTCCCAAGGCGGTGTTTCGTGATACTTGCCGAAGGCGGCGGTGCTGAATCCGTTCTGCCGCAAGATTTCCGCCAAGGTGGTGATCTCCCGGGGGCGGATGCCGGTATTCCCCGGAAAACTGGTGGCCAGTTCCATGATCGCACCGGCGTTGTTGGCATGGTGATTGTGCCCGGTTAGCAAGGCCACCCGGGTCGGGCTGCAGAGCGCGGTGGTATGGAAGCGGTTGAACTTCAAACCTTGCGACGCCAACTTCTCGAGCGTCGGCATCCGGATGGGCCCGCCGAAGGCACTGCTGGCACCAAAGCCGATGTCGTCGATCAGCACGATCACCACATTCGGCGCGTCCGCCGGCGCCTTGACCTCGAAACGGGGTGGAGCCTTCGCATCCCGCGCATCAAGCGTGGTGATGGGCTTTTGCGCCGGTTCGGCAATCGGCAGCACCGATCGATCCAGGGCCTCGGTGTCGATTTGTGCGGAGACAAAGCCGCCGCATGCTGCGAGCATCAAGAGGAAGGAAAGCCGATGGGGTATGGGAAGTGTCTTCATGAGTCGGATGGCGGGTAGGTTCGGAGGAAAATTCGGGAAACATCAGCACGGCGGAGGACGCATCGCAGAAAAGCCACTCGAGGACCGCCATCGCGACAAGCTCCCGAACGGGCGATGGGAAGAACCATAGTCTCCTCCCGGAAAAGCTAGCAATCCCCAAATCGCGCGGGGGAGGGGAGTGCGGGACTCACATCCCCGGCGGCGCTGAGTCTCGGCCAACACCCCCTCACCCGCCGGATTCATGGGAAAATCGAGGTTTCCGAGGCCTGACCCCGGAGCTGGTACATGCCACTCACCCAATTTCTTAGAATGGCTGTGCTGCCATCCTTACCCGCACCTATCCAAGGGTCGCTGGCGAAATCAACTCCAATGACTACCCCATCCGGGACACTCTCCGGTCTTCTCAAGCTCTCTTCCCAACTCACGCCCCGCAACGCGCAACTCCTCTTCCCCCTTTTGTGCCCTTCGTGTTTTTGTGGTATTCCCATCCCTTTTTCTTCCCCGGCCCAACGCCTCCTTCTTTCCCTTTGCGGTTTCCGCGGGTGTGATCTTTTCCGGCGAGGAGTATTTCGGCAGATACCTTGAGGACAGCCTTGCGGATGAATTTGCCGCTGCAGTTGCTCCCCATGTACTTCCGGATCAAGTTTTCCTTGTACCCGGCCTGTCCGGCAAGTCAACGGCGGGCCCCTTTGATACAGAGATTTGCCAACCTGATGCGGACAGTCTCGATATCTGGTTTTGTATCAATTATTACCAATCAGTTCGCCCCGGTGAGCCGGCAAGGGGCACTGCAAAGCAACAGCGGGATCGAAATCAAAATCCGAACCGCAAAGAGAAGAACCGGGGAGTAGCCGAGTGGCAGAAGAGAGCCCCCGAAAAAACTTTCGCGACCTTCGGGGGTGTCAGCGTGCCCGGAACAGACGCTCCGGGCTCCAGGAGGCGGGGGGGGTCTTATTTCCCGGCTGGCTTCGGCCATTGGATGATGTCGAGCCGCTTGAGGCAGCCGTAGGCCCAGGCGGCATTGGAGTCCTTGAAGGAAAGTCCCACCTTGAGATAGCGCTGGGTGAAGAAGATCGGCTTGCCGGATTCGTTGAAGCTGAGCTTCGTGAAATTCTTGCCGTCGTCCGAGGCGTGCCAGAAGGCTCCGCGCATCGACGGCGGGTTGGCCGCGCACTCGTAAAGCAGCATGCGGAAACCGCCCTTGGGCAGCGGCGGCAGGACTTTCTCCAAATCGTAGATCACGAAGGCCCTCTCGTGGGTCTGCCCGCCGCTCGCGGAGAGGACGCCGGCCCCGTGCCGCATCACCTGCTCGACCTTGATGGAATCCTTGCGGAACTTGTCGTCCGCGAAGTCGTCCGCATAAGCGGTCGGCAGGTTGGACGCGTCGATCTTGCAGGAGAAGATCGCCGCAGTGCCGGCTGGGAGGGTCACCGAGGTCTCGTTGAAATTCCCTTTCGCGCCGATCGTTTGTGAGGAACCTCCTTCGAGATTCCTGAGCCCCACGATGTGGGGGCCCATGGTGATTTTCACCGTGACTGTTGGATCCGGGTCGGCGGCGGCCACCACCATCAGGTAGCGTTCCTTGGTTTTCGGGTGAACCAGGATACTGACCACATTGCCGTATCTCCTGCCGTTTTCCCAGGCTTCCATTGCCGTGGAGGGTTGGAGGGGCGTCAGGGTCTTGTAGTGGCGCTTGAGCCAGAGGAAAGCGCGGCCCATCGCCTTGTACTGCGGGGTGGGCCTTCCGTCGGGATAAATCATGCCCCGGGGCGAACCCGAGTCGGTCCGGACCTTCACGGCGGCCGGGAGACCCGAGGGTCGCCGCTTGGGGCTTGGGCCAGTAGGCCAGCGGTACAGGAAGTAGAACATTCCCTTGCCGCCCTCCGCGAACCCGGCCAAGGCCTGCCAGCTGATCTGCTCGGGTGTGGGCATCACCCAGTGCGGTGCACCACCCGGAAGATAGATGATGTTGCCGTTTTCCCCGATTTCGAAAGGTCCGGCCGGCTCTTGGTAGCTTTGCCCCATCATCCAGGGGCGTGAAGTCACCTGACGCAGCTTGCGCGCATTCTGTACCCACGCCGCCCAAGCGGACATCCCGTAGCCCGAGCGGTTGCCGACGCTGAAGTATGGGTAGATGTCCGCCGAGATGGCGTCAAAGCCCACGCGCGACGCCGCCGGCACATCGCGGTGCATGACCACGGAGGCGACGGGTTCCCCGGGTGCATGGGTGCGCCAGGCCCTGACATAGGCCTTCATCTCGCCCATGTAGGGGGTGCGCGGCTCGTCGCCCAAGCCCCATGCGATCGGTCGCGGGGCATCGCCCCATCCGGCCAAGGTCCCGCGGATCATGCCTTTGTGATCGCCTCGGCGGATGTGGGGAACCGACCCATCCAACTGGGCGATGGCGGCCACCACCCGGATCCCGCGTTTCGCCGCGCGGCGGGCGAACTCAGCGGTGACGCTCACCGGTTGATGGGTAAGCCACACGGCGTTGACCCCGTTGCGCGCGAGGTCGTCCATCGCCTGCTCGTTGCGTTGCCAGTCCGGGCCGCTCTTTGAGCCGTAGAGGTATTCCCCCGGCCAGTAGACCCCCATCGGCATGAAATCCGCAGGAACCTGCGGCTGGGTGGCTGCCGCCTTGGAGGGCTCGAGTCCGACTTGCTGGGCAGCGGCGGGGCCGATGCCTGACGCGCAGACGAAGGTCAGCGCAAGTGCAAGAAACCGGCGGCGGATTCCGGGAAGGAGAGGGGTGGGGGGCAACGGTTGGTATTTCATGGGCTTGCGGGACGATCCCTTGGGGCCCGGTGCTGCATTTGGCAAGGATTTCCGGCGGAGATCGCGCCTGCTTCCGCTGCCCGGGCCGGATGCGGATTCACGGCGGGCCTTCTTCGCCGCGCTCTTCACCGGTTCAGGTGCTTTTGTGGATGGCCAATCCTGTGATTATGATGCCCTCATTGTAGACGAGGCGCACCGGTTGAATGAAAAGTCCGGATTTTATGCGAATATCGGTGAGAACCAGATCAAGGAAATCATGAACGCTTCCCAGTGCGGCGCCTTTTTCATTGATGAGGATCATCAGGTTTACATCAAGGATACCGGCACGGTCGGCAACCTCGTTCAGCAGGCAACTCCGGCAGGGGCGGAGGTCACCGTTCTTGAGTTTGCGTCCCAGTTCCGTTGCAACGGGTCCGACGGATATCTCGCATGGATTGACAACACCCTCGGGGTCAAGGAGACCGGGTTCTCCTGCCCAGCGTCTTCTCCTTCCCCTTCCCACTGTGTCACCGGTCCACCGCTTTTCCCGTGCCGGGCATCGGGGCGGTGCCGGGGGATGCACCTGGCATTGCGCCTGGCTGGGGGCCGGGGGGCGGTGGCTGCGGGAGTGGGGGCGCGAGCGTACCGTTCGCGAGGATCTTGCGGCCTTCGAAGGTTTTGATCCCGCCTCGATCGATCAACAGGATCGCGTAGGCGAAGCCCGGGCAGGCCATCTGGGTAGCCATGAAGCCTCCTTGCAGGTCGCCCTTTTCATCGACCGAGAAGCTTCCGCCGATGGCATTGCCCGCGCATCCGGTGGTACCGACGAGGATCAACTGTTCGGTGAAGTCCACATCGGGGGCCGGTCCGTCAAGCCGCCATGTCTGCCAGAGTTCCCCGAGGACATCCTTCGAACCGATGATGCCCGACTCCGGTGCCGCCTTCATCAGCACCTCGTCTGCTGCATCTCGGAACTTTCCCTTCCATTCGCGGAGAACCTTCACCTCGCCTGCGGAGGCGCTTGGTGCGAGAAGGGGCAGAAGGACGAAGAGCGCAAGAAATCCAACAGGTGCCCGGAGCCGGGTGAGGTTTTTGGCGCCACTCACCAATCGATCGAGCAGAGATGCGGTTTTCATGGCGGATTCTTGCCTGATCCGGCCACACGGTGCAAGTGCGTGCATCTTGCTTGCCGTGGCCCGACTGCCATTATGTCGCCACTATCCAGCATCGGGTTAGGGAAATATACGGCAAGTCAGTAGGCGAAAACCAAGGAAAACATGGAGCCGCTGGTCGGATTTGAACCGACGACCTGCTCATTACGAATGAGCTGCTCTACCCCTGAGCTACAGCGGCGGTGACGGGGAGGATTTCAGCAGCGGGGAGGGGCAGGTACAAGGCAAAACCGGGCGGGATGAGGCTCTGCCTTGCGGTTCAGAGGCTGCGGTTGCGGATTTCGCCGGTGACGGATCCGACGAAGGACTCGAGCGGCATGGAACCGAGATCGTCCCGGTCGCGGTGGCGGACGGAGACGGTTCCCTCATCCGCCTCCCGTTGGCCGATGACGAGCAGGTAGGGGACGCGGTCGAGGCGGGCGTTGCGGATTTTTGCGCCGATCTTGTCGCTGGAGCGGTCGACCGAAACGCGCACCCCGGCATCGGCGAGGCGAGTTGCCGCCGACTCCGCGAAGTCGAGGGTTTTCTCCGAGATCGGCAGGACCCGCACTTGCTCGGGAGCGAGCCAGGTCGGGAACTTTCCTTCGAAGTGTTCGATGAGCAGGCCGGTGAAGCGTTCCATCGATCCGAAGGGTGCGCGGTGGATCATCACCGGGACATGCGGTTGGTTGTCGGGGCCGGTGTAGGTGAGTCCGAAGCGGACCGGCAGGTTGTAGTCCACTTGCACGGTACCGAGTTGCCAGTCGCGGCCGATCACATCCTTGACCACGAAATCGATCTTCGGTCCGTAGAAGGCCGCTTCACCGATTTCCTCGGTGTAGTCCACGCCGAGAGCCTGCACGGCCTCGCGGAGGGCGGCCTCCGCCTTGTCCCAGTTTTCGGGTGAGCCCACATACTTGTCGCTTGCAGGATCCCGCAGCGAAAGGCGCACGCGGTATTCGTTCATGCCCAGGGTGCCGAGGACGGTCTTCACGAGGTCGAGGCAGCCCCTCACTTCCGCCGCCACCTGTTCCGGTGTGCAGAACAGGTGGGCATCGTCCTGGGTGAAGCCGCGGACGCGGGTCATGCCGCCGAGTTCGCCGGATTGTTCCCAGCGGTAGACCGTGCCGAACTCCGCGAGGCGCACCGGCAGGTCGCGATAGGAATGGGGATCGCTCGCGAAGATCCGGATGTGGTGCGGGCAATTCATCGGCTTGAGCAGATAGCCCTCCAACGAGCCGTCCGCGAGTCCGTTGACGAGCGTGGCGCAGGTCGCATCCTCGTCGGCGAGCTTCTCCAGCACATCGCGTTCGGCGATCGCCGGGTACTGACTTTCCTGGTAAAAGGGAAAGTGGCCCGAGGTTCGGTAAAGGTCGAGCTTCCCGATGTGCGGAGTAAACACCTGGAGGTAGCCCTGTTTGTCGAGTTGTTCCGTGATGAAATCCTGGAGGGCGCGGCGAACCAGCGAGCCCTTCGGCTTCCACAGCACGAGGCCTTGGCCGACCATTTCATCGATGTGGAAGAGACCCAGTTCGCGGCCGAGGCGGCGGTGATCGCGTTTCCTCGCCTCTTCGAGACGGGCGAGGTGTTCCTCGAGCAGTTCCTTGGATTCGAAGGCCGTACCGTAGAGGCGTTGGAGCTGGCCCTTGCTTTCGTCGCCGAGGTAGAACGAGGCCGAGACCGACATCAGCTTCGCGTGTTTGCACTTCGAGGTGTAGGGCACATGCGGCCCCGCGCAGAGGTCGATGAAGTCCCCGTTGCGGAAGCAGGAGATTTCCTCGCCCTCCGGGATGCGGTCGATCAGGTCCAGCTTGAAGCGCGACGGATTTCCGGGGCGTTCCGTGAGGCCGCCGAGGCGGCCGCTGCGGGCCATCTCCGCAGCCTCGGAGCGGCTGACCGTGATGCGTTCGAACTTCTGGTTTTCCTTCGCGATCCTGCGCATTTCCTCCTCGATGCGCGGGAAGTCCTCCGGGGTGAGACGGTGGGACATTTCGAAGTCATAGTAGAACCCGTTTTCCACCGGCGGCCCGTAGGCGAACTGTGCGTCGGGCCAGATCCGCAGGATGGCGGTGGCCATCACATGCGCGCAGGAGTGACGGAGTCGCTCCAGATCGGACATGAGCTGGCGTTCTTCAAGCGTCTTGCGTTCGTTCATGGGGCGGCACAGGGAAACCTGTGGGGCTGGGCGGATCAAGGGGCAAATCCCGTGGGGTGGCGGATCCAGCGGAACCGAAGGCAGTGGGGCCGTGGCCTCCGCCGGCGGGTTGCCGCCGCGGTCCGGATGGTCCCTGCGGATCTCCGCTTTACGACCGGGGCGGCGGAGGCTACAGGCGTGCCGCCATGCACGGATTTGCCTATCGGAACGGAGAGTTGTATTGCGAGGGAGTGGGGCTTGCCGCCTTGGCAGAGGCCCACGGCACGCCTTTGTATGTGTATTCCGCGAGCACGATTCTTGATCACTATCGCCGGCTCGACGCCGCCTTGGATGGGGTCGAACACGAGGTTGCCTATGCGGTGAAGGCCAACTCCAACCTCTCCGTGCTGCGCTTGCTGGCGGAGGCGGGTGCCGGTTTCGACATTGTTTCGGGCGGGGAATTGTTTCGGGTGATCAAGGCAGGCGGTGATCCGGCGCGATGCACTTTCGCCGGTGTGGGCAAGACCCGTGCCGAAATCGTGCAGGCCCTGGAAGCCGGGATCTATTCCTTCAATGTCGAGAGCGAGGAGGAATTGCGCTATCTCGACGAGGTGGCCGGCGAGTTGGGCGTAACCGCTCCCGCGGCGGTGAGGGTCAACCCGAATGTGGATGCCAAGACCCACAAGTACATTTCCACCGGCAAGTCCGAGAACAAGTTCGGGGTCGATTTCGAGAAGATCGCGCCGCTGTACGAGCGTGCCGCGCGCGAGTTGCCGCACATCCGGTTGCGCGGGTTGCAGATGCACATCGGTTCGCAACTCACCTCCGTGGGGCCCTTTCTCGAGGCGGTCGAAAAGGTCGCGCCGCTCGCCGTTGCGCTCAAGGAACGGCACGGCATCGAGTTCTGGTCCATCGGCGGGGGCATCGGCATCGTCTATCAGGATGCCCTTGCCTCGGGAGGCGTCGGCTGGTGGGAGGCAAAGTCCGCGGACGAGCGACCGCTTACCGCCGAGGTCTATGGGCGCGAGATCGTGCCGCGTTTGCGCGAGACCGGGCTGCGGATCCTGCTGGAGCCAGGCCGCTTCATTGTCGGCAACGCGGGGGTGTTGCTGACCCGTTGCCTGTATGTGAAAAAGGGATCCGCCAAGACCTTCCGGGTGGTGGACGCCGGCATGAACGACCTCATTCGTCCCGCCTTGTACGAGGGGCATCACGAGATTGTGCCGGTGCGCGAGCCCGCCTCCGGGGAACGGGTGGCCGCGGATGTCGTTGGCCCGATCTGCGAGAGCGGCGATTTCTTTTGTCAGGACCGCGAGCTTCCCGAGTTCGGCCCCGGGGAACTGGTCGCCCTGATGTCGGCCGGGGCCTACGGGTTTGTGATGGCCTCCAACTACAACTCGCGGCCTTTGCCGGCGGAGATCCTCGTCCGTGGCGGCGAGGCCCGGGTGGTGAGGAGTCGTCAGACCATGGATGATCTCGTTGCCGGGGAGCTTTGATCCGTGGAGGGTCCGGACAATGCGGCGGGGGGTGCCGGGGATCCTGCAGGTGCGGGCGCGGGAAATCAGCCCTTGGAAGAGCTTTTGCGGGAGCGGTTCGGCCACCGGGGCTTTCGTCCCGGGCAGGAGGCTGTGCTGCGGGCGGTGCTTGAGGGCAGGTCAGCGCTTGCCGTCTTTCCCACCGGCGGTGGTAAATCGATTTGTTATCAATTTCCCGCCTGTCTGCTTGGGGGGCTTACACTCGTCGTATCGCCCTTGCTCGCCTTGATGCGCGACCAGGTTCGATCCCTTGAAGAGAGGGGGATCGGTGCCGCCATGCTTCACTCCGCGGTAACCGAGGACGAGGAAGCCGCCTTGTTCCGGGACATCGCCGATGGGTCGGTCCGTTTGCTCTATCTGTCCCCGGAGAGGTTTTGCAGCCGGGGTTTCCGCAAGCGCTTGCGCGGTGTGGTCATCGCCATGGTGGCGATCGACGAGGCCCATTGCATTTCCGAGTGGGGTCATGATTTCCGGCCCGACTACCTGCGGGTTGCCGCCGTTTGCCGGTGTTTGCGGGTGCGGCGCGTGCTTGCGCTCACCGCCACTGCGCCGAAGCGCGTGATTGCCGCCATCCGCAAGGCATTCCGGATCAAGGCGACCGATGCCATCGTGCTTCCGTTGTGGCGGCCGAATCTCGATTTGCGGGTCACCCCGTGTCGTCTTGCCGAGAAGGATTCCATGCTCATCGGCCGGCTTTCCGCGGCCGCAGGGGCGCACATCGTGTATGTCGCACGGCGGTCCGACGCCGAGCGGGTGGCTGCGGTGTTGCTGCGGGCGGGGATTTCCGCGCGGGCGTATCATGCCGGACTGACTGCCGCATGTCGATCCGAGGCCGAGCAATGGTTTCTCAGCGGTCGGGTGCGGGTGATGGTGGCGACGATCGCCTTCGGGATGGGCGTGGACAAGCCCGACATCCGTGGTGTCATTCACTATCAATTGCCGAAGAGTCCCGAGGGCTATGCCCAGGAGACCGGTCGTGCCGGGCGCGATGGTTTGCCTGCGGTGTGCGAGTTGTTTGCGTGCGATGCCGATCTCGTGCCCTTGCAGAACCTCGTCCGTTCCGGAGCGGCCTCGCCCGAATCCGTGCGCAATCTCGTGCAGCGTTTGCTGGGTCAGGGGCGCGATTTCTCCGTGCCGCTGCACGGGTTGTCGGTTGCGACCGATCTCCGGCCCTCCACGCTTTCCACAATTTTCGCCTATCTTGAGAACGACCGGGTGCTTGAGTGGGCGGGCACCTACCAAAGCGCCTACCGACTTCGTTTTCCCGGAGCGCCCGAGCTCTGCCTGAGCGGCAGGGTGTCGGGTGAGCGCAGGGATCTGAGCCGACTGCTTGCAGCCGGTGAATGGAGGCGCGGGTGGCTGTACATCCGCCTTGATTCCTCCGGACGGGTTGCGGGTTTGTCGCGGGATCGTGTTGCGCGGTTGTTGGGGGATCTCGCCGCCGGAGGCGAGGCGTCCGTGCAGCCATTCTCCACCCATCTGCGGATCCGCGTGCTGGATCCCTCGCGTGATCCGGTGGAATTGGCCACCGAGCTCAACCTCCGGTTTCGTCGACGCGAGGAAGAGGATCTTGCGCGGGTTGCGAGGATCGCGTCTCTGCCTGCGCGGCGCGGGTGTCTGGCCGGGTTTCTCATTTCCTGTTTCGGCGGTTTCGCGGCCGGTCCTTGCGGTCGCTGCGACCGTTGTCGGGGTCTGCCCGCCTTCCGGGTCCGTCCCGCCGAGCCGCGGGCTGTGACTGACGAAGAATGGGAACGGGTGCGGGATCTTGTTCGGGAGCGGCATGCCGCCTTGGGCACGGTCCATCAGTTGGCGCGTTTTCTTTGCGGGGTGCGGAGTCCTGCCAGCAGCCATGCCCGGCTCACCGATCATCCCTTGTTCGGTATCTTTCGCGGCTTTCCGCACGGGGATATCCTCGCGATGGCAGAGGCGATTCTCTGAGGTCGGTGGGTCGGGAAGCGGGGACGCAGGGATTGCTTGCGCACTTGGATTCCGGCGTTCATGAACTGCCGTGTGGCTGCGACTGGCGCGAATGGTACCGGGGTTGGCGCGGGAAGGCCCGCCTTGCGGTTGGGGACTCGCGGCAGTGCCCTTGCGCTCGTGCAGGCGGAGGCGGTCGAGGCGGCGCTGCGGGCAGCGCATCCGGGGCTGCCGATCGAGCGTGTCATCATCCGCACCACCGGCGATCGCCGCACCGATGTCGCCCTTTCGCAGGTTGCCAAGGCCGAGGGCGTGTTCGACAAGGGTGTCTTCATCAAAGAGCTCGAGCAGGCCCTTGCCGACGGGGTCATCGATCTCGCCGTTCACAGTCTCAAGGATTTGCCGACGGTGGTGGATCCTCGGTTTTCTCTGGCGGCCGTGCTTGAGCGCGCGCCGGTGGCGGATGTGCTCATCTCGCGTGACGGTTGGCGTCTCGCGGAGGTGCCTGCCGGTGCGGTTGTTGGCACCAGCAGCGTGAGGAGGGCGCGGCAGGTTTCCCATCTGCGGCCCGACCTGCGGGTGGAGGACTTGCGCGGAAATGTGCCCACCCGTTTGGAGAAGCTGCGGGATCGAAAGGGATGCGATGTCATCCTGCTTGCCGAGGCGGGTTTGGTGAGGCTGGGGTATCTCACCGGCCGGGCCCCCGGGGGTACGGTGGTGCCCCTCGACCGCATCGAGGGGCTTCATGGGGTCGCTTTGGCCGAGGAGGACATGTTTCCGGCCGCCGGGCAGGGTGCGGTCGGCATCGAGATCCGTGCGGACGACGAAGCCGTGGCTGCTGTCGTAGCCGGGGTCAACCACGCTCCCACCTGGGCGCGCGTGAGTGCCGAGCGCGAGTTTTTGCGTTTGCTCGGAGCCGGATGCCATACCCCGGTGGGGGTTGTTTCCGGGCTGCAGGACGGTATCCTTTCCCTGCAGGCCCGGGTGTTTCCCGAGGGGACGGGCCCGCCGCGCACCGGATCCGCGGCGGGGAGCGATCCCCTCGCCGTGGCTGGCGAGCTTCATCGGAATTTGATATGAAAGCATCAGGGATTTGTTATCTTGTCGGCGCCGGTCCCGGGGATCCCGGCTTGCTCACCTTGCGGGCCAAGGAGCTCATCGAGCGGGCGGATGTTCTGGTGTACGATGCCTTGAGCAGCCCCGTGTTTCTCCAGTGGACAAAGGCAGGTTGCGAGAAGATCCATGTCGGCAAGCGCGCCAAGGACCACACCATGGCGCAGGGCGACATCAACGGGTTGCTCATCGCCAAGGCGCGCGAGGGGAAATCGGTGGTTCGCCTCAAGGGCGGGGATCCGATGATTTTCGGGCGCGGTGGCGAGGAGGCCGCCGAGTTGGCCACCGCAGGGGTGCCCTTCGAGATCGTGCCGGGCATCAGTTCCGCGATCGCGGGGCCCGCGTATGCCGGCATTCCGGTCACCCATCGCGACCACAATACCCAGCTCACGATTTTCACCGGCCACGAGGATCCGACGAAGGGGTATTCCTCCATCGATTACGCCAAGCTTGCTGCAGCGGCGGGCACCAAGGTCTTTCTCATGGGTGTGGGTCGCTTGCGCGAGATCACCGGGTCACTGATGGAGGCCGGCGCCGATCCCGCCACGCCGATGGCCTTGGTGCAGTGGGCCACCACCGGAGCACAGCGAACCGTGACCGGGACGCTTGCCACCATGGCCGAGACCGCCGAGCGCGCGGGGATCGGCGCTCCCGCGGTTGCAGTGATCGGCGAAGTGGTGCGTGAGCGGGAGAAGATCGCATGGTTCGAGAAAAAGCCATTGTTCGGCAGACGCATTGTCGTCACCCGCACGCGCGAGCAGGCAGGCGAGTTGAGCAGGTCGCTGCAGGAGTTGGGTGCCGAGGTGCTCGAATTGCCGACCATCCGGACAGAGGTCCCCGAGGACAAGCGGGGGTTCGCCGAGATGGTCACTCACGCCCACGAGTACGACTGGCTGGTGTTCACCAGTCCCAACGGGGTTGAGCGTTTTTTCGACGCCTTCTTTGCCGTGTACGAGGACGCCCGCAGCCTTGGAAATCCGCGGATCGCGGCGATCGGTCCCGGCACTGCGAAAAAGATCCGGGAGTATCGCTTCGGGGTGGATCTCCTTCCCAAGACCTTTGTTGCCGAGGGTTTGGTGGAGGCCTTCCGGGGCGAGTCGGTCGAGAACCTCACCATTCTATGGGTCAAGGCCGCAGAGTCGCGGGAGATCGTTGGGGATGGTTTGGCAGGGATGGGAGCGATTGTCGATGAGTGCATCGCCTACCGGACGGTGCCTGAGACCGAGGATCCCACCGGTGCGCGCAAGCGTTTGGAGGAGGAGGGTGCCGATCTCATCACCTTCACCTCCGGATCCACTGTCGAGCATTTCCTTGCGATGGGATTGGCGTGGCCTGACGGCTGTGAGGCCGGGAGCATCGGGCCGGTGACCAGTGCTGCCTTGCGCGCCCACGGGATCGAGCCTGCGTTCGAGGCTCATCCGCACGACATTCCCGGCCTTGTCGCGGGGATCCTGCGTCATTTCCGCAAGGGCCGGGGCGCTTGAGCGGGGACCCGGTTACGATTCAGTGGTCAGCGGTTCCCGACTTGCCGCGATGCGGGCCGCCATCAGGCTCAACAGGACCGATGCCGTGAACAGCCAGGTGCCGGCGTGGATTCGCACATCACTGCCGCCGGGCATGCCTTTCACCAGCACGACGAGAATTGCGATCAGAAACACCTCCACCATCGCATAGCTCGCCACGATCCGGAAAAAGCGGACTAGGGCCGCGGGCAGTTCCGAGAGCTGGTGGATTTCCCACCACAGCAGAGTCAGTTTCGCGGCGGGCAGGACCAGTGAGAGCAGTCCCACCAAGAGCGCGAGTGCGGGTTCCCCCTCGGTCCAGAGCAAACGGATTCCGCCAGGCAGCGTGAAGGTGCTCGAGCCGAACTCATCCGGCGCGAGCAACCGTGCGAGGGTGGTCCACCGGCCCGCCGCGGGCAGGATCGAAAACATCGGCAGAACCAGTCCCGCCCCGAAGCAAAGACAGGCTCCTGCGGTCAGCCATGCCGCCAGACGGACCCTTCGTTTCACTCGCCCAATGTTTCCCTGAGGAATCCCTTCAGCTTGCCCTCCGCTTCCCTCCCGAGGGTCTCAGCCCTCTTGCCGAGGTCGTCGACTTTTTGTTTGATATCATCTTCGGCATCCCTGAGGGCCCGCTCCGCTTGGTCGAGGGTATCCGCGAGCAGGTTGCGGATCGCGCCGCGCATCGGTTCCGGCGGCGAGGAAAGTTCCGTCACCGTTTCCGTCGGCACCCATGGTGACTTCCCGGGTTTGGCGGCGGTCGGGTTCGAGGGATCCTCGATGCGCAACACGACCGAGCGCAGGCTTGAGTTTCCGTTGATGCGGTTTCGGCCGAGCCGGAGGGAGGAAAGCGGGATGCGGAAGCCACCGGCAAACACTGCGTCCGTTGGGTCGGCATCGAAGACCCCGACATCGACCGAACTGTCCTTTCCGGCGCGCACGCGGCCCACCCTTCGGACGGTCGAGGTATCCGCTTTGCCGCCCTTCATCACCATCTCCGGGATGTCCACCGCCACCGGATCCCAGCGTGCGATCAATCCGTCCCGTGCCGTCACGGTGGTGAGCACCTTCTGGTCCTGCCAAGTGATGACCGCGCAGAGATCCGGCGCACTGTGGTCGGCATCCCAGTTGCTCCCATCCGCGGGCGATGCCGCGACCTCCGCTTCCTCGATCCACAGCTCGTAGCTGGCGTCCGTTTCCAGTTTCGGGTGGTCATGATCGCGAAAGGCCCAAGATGCGGCGAGCACGGCCACCGTTACCAGCGCCAAGGGGACTGCGAGCAACCAAAGACGGCTGCGTGGGGATGACCCCGGAGTCTTCGAGCTGTCGTTCATCGGATCCCGTCAGAAAGAGCGGCGGAGGCTGCCATCGCGCCATTCCTGGGTGCGTCCGTCCTTGGTGGTGGCGAAAACAATTCCGTTATTCACTTGGACCCGGACAATGCCTGTGCCGTAGGAGCGGCGGAGAGAGCCATCGCGCCATTCCTGAACGCGTCCGTCCTTGGTTACTGCGGCGACGATCATTCCGTCGGTCGAGACATCCACGAGGCTCGAGCCGTAGGAGCGGCGCAGCGAGCCGTTGGCGAATTCCTGGATCCTGCCGTCGCGGATCCGCACGGTGCGCGATTCCTCGGCTGCGATCGAGATGGTGGAACCGCAGGCCAGGGCAGCGGTCAGAATGGACGCAAGCAGCAGTTTCATGCTCTTACCATCGCGATGATCCCTGCGTGGGGCAAGTCCATTTGCACCGAATGCAGGATCGGCCCCGGAGCGCCTTGTTTCCCGTGATCAGTCGTGTTCCGGCAGCTGGTGCGGGCGGGCGGGATGATGGGGAAAAGCCTTTTCAAGGGTGATTCCGGCGGTAGGGTGGCGAGGCCGATGAGAGGAAGCGTTTGTTTCTGGTTGGGATTTCTATTGCCTGTACTTGCAGGATGTGGCGGCCGGGGCGGCGGTTCGGGTGCAGGGGCGGTATTGCGGGTGGGCATGGATCTGCGGTATCCGCCCTTTGAGATGCAGGACAAGTCCGGCAGCCCCGATGGAGTGAGTGTGCGGATGGCCGAGGCTCTTGCCGCAAGATCGGGAAAGCGGTTGGAGATCGTACCGATGGATTTCAGCGGACTCATCCCCGCGTTGAGGTCGGGCAAGATTGATCTGGTCATTTCCTCCATGACCGCCACCGAGGAGCGGCGCAGATCGGTGGACTTCTCCGAGCCGTATGCCTTCACCGGACTGGCGTTGCTCGTGGCGAGGGATTCGTCGCTGCGTGGGATTGACGACCTTCGTTCCCGCGGCGGAGTGGTGGCGGTCAAGGCCGGCACCACCGGCGAGTCGTGGGCCGAGTCCTCGCTGCCCGGGGTAAGGCGCGTGGTGCTCGACGATCCGGCTGCCTGTGTCATGGAAGTCGCCCAGGGCAGGGTGGACGCCTTTCTGTACGATCAATTGAGCATTTTGCGTTACGCGCGGGAGCATTCCGCCGCCACCCGCGGTTTGCTGCAGCCTTTCGTCGAGGAAACCTGGGCGGTGGCGATGGCGAAGGGCAACGACCGCCTGCGTGGAGAGGTGGATTCCTTCCTGCGCGACTTTCGTCGTGACGGGGGATTCGCGGCCTTGGGAGAGCGGTATTTGGCGGAGGAAAAGCGGCATCTTGAGGAGGCCGGGATTCCTTTCCTCCTGCGCTGAACGGGGCAATGCGGTGATCAAGGGCAGGCATCTCTTTGGCAATGCGTTCGCCGCAGTGGTGTTGGCCGCGGTGCTGGCCTGGGTGTTCACGCGTGTGTTTGCCGCTCTTTCCGGGGTGGATGGTTCGCAATTGTGGGAGTACCGCCAATCGCTGGCGCGGGGGTGGTTGGTCACGCTCGGGATCTCGTTGGCTGCCTTGGCCGGGAGCATCATCACCGGCATCCTGTTTTTGTGGGGTTTGCGTTCGCCACTTGTGGTGGTGAGGTGGTCGTGCCGGACTCTGGTTGAGTTGGTGCGCGATACTCCGTTGTTGGTGCACCTGCTCTTCGGGTACTATGTCATCTTCGGGTCCGCATCGGGATGGATGGGCGGGATCGGGTGGGACGACCGGATGGTGGCCGGTTTTCTGATTCTTTCCCTGTTTTCCGGGGCCTACCTCGGGGAAATTCTGCGCGGCGGGTTGGAGAGCATTCCGCGCGCCCAGTGGGATTCCGCACGGGCGGTCGGTTTCGATACCCTGCAGGTGTACCGTCACGTGATTTTACCGCAGACCTTGCGTCGTGTTCTGCCGGCGGTGGCGGGGCTGTTCGTATCCTTGATCAAGGACTCCTCGCTTCTCAATGTCATCGGTGTCACCGAGTATTTCTACAACACCCGCAATTTCCTGTCGCGCACTTATGCCGGGCTTGAGGGGTACCTGCCGTTGGCCCTCGGATACCTGGTGCTCACCCTGCCGGTGGCGTGGTTGTCGCATTGGTTGGAAAGGAGGTTCCGCCATGAAACTTGAGGTCGGCGGACTGTCGAAGCGGTATGGAGGGGTTGCGGCCTTGGACGGGGTGGATCTCGCGGTGAGCGGGGCGCGGGTGTTGGTTTTTGTCGGTCCCTCCGGGGGCGGCAAGAGCACTTTGTTGAGGATTCTCGGCGGGCTCGAGGCGCCTGATGCCGGCGATTGCGTCATCAACGGCAGTCGGATCGTGCAGGAGCGCGCGTTTCTGCTCGGGTATCGTCGGCGCAACGGGTTTCTGTTCCAGCAGTTCAATTTGTTTCCGCACTTCACCGCGCTTGAGAACATCGCGTTGCCGTTGGAGAAGGTGCATGGTCGTTCGCGCGGAGAGGCTCGGGACGAGGCGAGGCGGGTCTTGGATCGTTTTGGCCTTGCCGGGCATGCCGGGAAGCATCCCTCGCAGCTATCTGGCGGTCAGCAGCAGCGGGTGGGCATTGCGCGCGCGGTCGCCTGTCGCCCCGATCTGTTGTTTCTCGACGAGCCCACCTCCGCGCTTGATCCCGAGATGAGTTCCGAGGTGCTCGGGTTGGTGCAGGAACTGGCGGAGCAGGGTCAGGACATCATCCTGAGCACCCACGAGATGGGGTTTGCGCGCAAGGTTGCCGACCGGATCGTGTATCTCAGCGGCGGAAAGGTCGGGACCGTGTGCGGTCCGGAAGGGTTTTTCGCCGAGCCTCCGACCGAGGAGATCGCGCGGTTCCTTTCCAAGGTCATGCGATATTGATGACGCACCGGAAGTGGTGCGGCGGGGGCGGCGGATGTTCGGTCTTCGGCCGGAGTCAGGAGCGCAGTTCGATCATTGCCCGTTTGCGGCGGGACTGGATCCAGCGGTCGTATTCCGCCGAGGTTTTGCGTCGGCGCACTCGTTCCTCGATCATTTCCCGCACCTTCGGATCGGTGAGCGGAGGGGTGGGCCCGTGTTTGATCGAGATCAACTGCACGATGGTGAAGCCCTGGGGATCGGTGAGGGGGCCGATCAGTTTGCCGGGGGTTGCTTCCGAGAGGATCGATGCGAATTCCGGCGAGAGGTCGGTGCGTGGCACATTCTTTTGCAGTCCGCCCTCGGTGGCGAAGGCATCCTGCGAGTGTGCTTTTGCGAGGGTGGCGAAATCCTCACCCTTCGCGATGCGCCCCGCGAGGCCCTCGGCGAGCGCCAGTTGCATCTCCGGAGGGGAAACCGGGTTGGCCGGGTCGCGCGCGGGGATGAAGATCTTGCGGAAATCCAGCACATCCTTGGTCGCATCGCGCAGCGAGAGTTTCGCCTCCGCATACTCCTTGGCCACCTCGTCGGGGAGCGGGGGAGGTACATCCGTGAACTTGCGTGCGCGCATTGCCTGGACCGTCATCTTTTCCCGGGTCATTTCGCGGAAGCCTTCCATGGTCAGGCGACTGCGCCGCAGTTCTGCGCGGAACTTTTCCTCATCGCCGTTGTAGAGGTCGCGCATCTGGCGCTTCACCTCCTCCTCGATCACATGGTCGGGGATGCTTGCGCCCATTTGCCGGAACTCGTCGAGGATGATCTGGCGGTCGATCAGTTCCTGCAGGATGTTCGCGCGGGCCTCCTTGAATTTCGCCTCGAATTGTTGTCCTCGGCGGGGAAACTGGGTGGCGAGTTGCGCGTAGACCGGAGCCAGCATGAAGGCCACCTTGTTTTTGGTGATCACCTTGCCGTTCACTTTCGCTGCGATGCCGTTCACCTCGATCGGGGAAGCGGGTGCGGATGGCGGGGCTTGGGCTAGGGTCGGATGCGCGAGGGCGAGAAAGGTGGCGAGTCCTGCCAGCGGGGCGTGGAATGGTTTCATGGGGCGTGGTGCCGAGGCCCGGCGGGAAAGGGCACTCGCGGGGACTTTTTCACGGCGGACGGGGATTGCAAGCCGGGAAAGGAGGTGGGTGATTTCGCTGAAAATCCCCGCAAAGACGGCTGGTCTTCCTGCTGGCGGGCGCGTAGGTTGAACGGCGGAATGAGCGAGGAGGAGAGCGGGAAGCGGTTTTGGAGGCCCGAGCCCCTGTTGGGCGTACTGGCCCTGCTGTTGTTGTTGCTCGGCTGTTTTTTCGTGCTGCGTCCGTTCATGACCGCCCTCATGTGGGCGATCATTCTCGCGTATTCGCTGCATCCCCTGCAGAAGGTGTTTACCCGCTGGTTCCGCGGTTCGCGGACATTGGCAGCGTGCTTTGTCACGCTCACCGTCACCGTGTTGCTTGCCGGGCCGGTTGTGTGGATCGGGATGAGTCTTGCCCAGGACGGCAAGGATCTCGCCAGTGCCACGCGCAAGTGGTTCATGTCCGCTCCGGACGAGCCCCCTTCGTGGGTGGGCAAGGTGCCGGTGTTTGGCGACGAGATCGGCAGTTATTGGCGCGAATTGGCCGAGGACCGCAAGCGGTGGATGGAGCAGCTCGACAAGGAAGTGGAGCGCCCGCCCCGCGCGCGGGAGGTGATTGAGGATGGTGAGGGCGGGAAGGTTTCCGAGGCAGAGGCGCCGGTGGTTCCCGGTGTCGGCGCAGAGCCCGGGGCCCGTATGGAGGCATCTGCGGAGGCCGGTGGAAAGGACCGGGGGTTGGATGACCTGCAATCCAAGGCCGTCACCCTTTTCGGGCGGTTTCTCTCTTGGGCGCGGAGGGGTTTGTTGTCCGCAGGTTTGGCGGTTGGCAGCGGGGTGGCGCAGGTGTTGATGAGTGCGTTTCTCGCGTTCTTCTTTCTCAAGGATTCCCAGATTCTCGCCGAGCGTCTCGCCGTGGGGGTCGAGCGGCTTGCCGGTGACCGGGGCAGGCATCTTATCCAGGTTGCCGGTTCCACCGTGCGTGGTGTCATCTACGGGATTCTCGGTACCGCGATCGTACAAGCCTTGGTGGCCGCGCTCGGATTTTGGATCGCGGGTGTTCCCGGCGCGGTGCTTTTGGCGGTGCTCACTTTCCTTTTCGCGGTGGTTCCCTTCGGTCCGCCGATGATTTGGCTACCCTCTTCATTGTGGTTGTTCGCCCAGGACCGGCCCGGGATGGGTGTGTTTTTACTTCTGTGGGGTCTTCTCGGGATCAGCAGTGTCGACAATTTGCTCCGGCCTTTCCTCATCAGCCAGGGGAGCAAGATGCCTTTTGCGTTGATCTTCTGCGGCGTGATCGGCGGGGCGCTTGCGTTTGGCTTGGTGGGCGTGTTTCTGGGGCCCACGATTCTGGCGGTCACCTTCCGATTGATTGATGAGTGGTCGGGTTCGGTGGTTGCTGCCGAGGGGGGGTCCGCGATTTCGCCATTGCCTGATGGTGGCGAATCCGGCACATCCGCGGCGCATGGCGGTGAGTCCCTCGGTGCTGGGCGGATTGGTTGAGGTCTTCGAGCGGAATTTCCGCGACCATGGTGAGTTGGGTGCTTCGGTGAGCGTTTGGTGGGGTGGGGTCGAGGTTCTCGGGCTTTCCCACGGGTGGTGCGAGCGCGAGCGGGCGCGCGAGTGGACGCGCGACACCCTCGTGCCCGTGTATTCCGCGACCAAGGTGCCTGCGGCATCCGCCTTGTTGTTGGCGCTCCAGGAACGCGGGCTCGACCAGCATACGGCGGTACGGGAGGTGTGGCCGCGGTTTCCGGTCGGCGGCGCATCCTTTGCCGACCTTCTTTCGCATCGCTGCGGGTTGCCCATCCTCGATCGCAGGGCCGGGATTCTCGATCACGACGAGGTGCTTGCCGCGATGGAGGAACAGCAACCGGCATGGGCGCTTGGCGAGGGTCATGGGTATCATCCGCGTACTTTCGGTGTCTTGGTCGAAGAGCCGGTTCGCCGGCTCACCGGACGGACTCTGGGGACTTACTGGCGCGAACGGATTGCGGAGCCCTGCGGGATTGATTTCTGGATCGGCCTGCCTGAGGAGCACTGGCCGCGGGTGGCGAGGCTGTATCCGGGAAAAGTGTCGCAGGACGACCTTGCCGATTCCTTTTACAAGCACCTCACCAGTTCCGGGAGTTTCACGCGGCGCGCCTTTTCCTCGCCCGCCGGGATGCATGCCGTGCAGGACATGAATGAGCCGGGTGCCTGGGCGGCCGGGTTTCCTGCGATCGGCGGGATCGGCACGGCGGCGGCGTTGGCGAAGTTCTATCAGATTTTGCTGGGCGGGCTTGCGGGGCCTTTTTCCGATGCGGTGCGCTGTGCGCTGGCCACGCCCGTATCCCGGGCCGACGACAAGGTGTTGCTGCGTCCGACCGTATTCAGCTGCGGTGCCCAGCTGGATCCGGTCGACGGGCACGGAGTCAAGTTGCGCCGTATTTTCGGTCCCTCGGATTCCGGCTTCGGGCATCCGGGAGCAGGGGGCAGTCACGCCATGGCCGATCCCTTGTCGGGGATTTCCTTTGCGTATGTGATGAACCAGATGAATCTCGGGGTGATGCCCGGAATCAAGTGCACCACGATGCTCGATTCCTTGTTCGCCGATCTTGCCGGATGACGGTCGCGACCGGCGGGGCGGCCCCATTCAATTTCCGGAGAGAAGGCGGATTGCCGCCGCGTTGCGGTGGCGGGCGGCGATGTCGAAAGCGGTGGTGCCCTCGCGGGAGCGGATCCGGGGATCCGCCTTGTGGTCGAGGAGCAGCCGGATCATTGCTTCGCCAGCGCCGGCGGCGGCCTCGTGGAGAGGAGTGCCGCCCGCCTTGCTGAGGGCCGATGTCCTCGCGCCCCGTTCGAGAAGGACTTTTGCGATTTCCACCTTGTCGCGCGCGGCTGCGTGATGAAGGGGCGTCCAACCGTGCTGGTCTCCCTCATCGGGATGAGCCCCCGCGGCGAGCAGAGCCTTCACGCTCGCGATGTTGCCTCGGTCCACTGCGATGTGGAGCGGCGATCGCCTTGCGGAAGGACGAGGGTTGGGATCCGCCCCGGCCTCGAGAAGCAGTGCCACGATTCCATTCTCGTTTAGAAGCAAGGCCGTTTCCAGCGGTGTTCTGGCGTCCGATTTCCCGCTGAGTCTTGCCCGCCATGGGTCGAAGGTCAGGTGAAGTTTCACTTCCTCCGGGTCGCCTTTTGCGATCGCGTCGTCGATCGTTGCCGTCTTCGGAGAGTCCGTGATTCCCCCTACCCCTTCCGGGGGTAGTTCAAGCTTTGCGGTCCATACCACTGCGTTGAGCACCAACTTGCGGAACGACGGTTCCGACCAGTTCCGGTGGAAATGTCCGCCCGTGAATCCGAAACCGCGTGCTCCGTTCGACGATTCCAGCGCCCAAGCCAGGGTTTCCGCCTCGTGTTCCCGATCCGTGGCGCCCGGGTCCGTCTGCGGCGGCTGCGCCTGGAGCAGTGGGGTCACGCCTTCGCGGAACACAAGGCGGTGGTAGAACTCGTCACGGATCCGGAAGGGAAGCACTCCGTTGGTCACCGGGTGCTTTGAAAGGATCGGACCTTGCAGGAGCCAGATCGGGTTCACCGACTGTCCCTGCTTGTACCGCCCACCCACCGCCTCATCGAAAAACGCAGCCATATCCGCGTCGGCGGGTTCGAGCGCCCAGTGCAGCAGCACCAGACCTTTGCCCGCCGCATGCCATTCCCGCAGAGCGGGAACTTTTCCCGCTGCGGCATGGGCGTTCCTTCCGTCGCTGAAGATCACCACTGTATCGGCTGCCGCAAGTTTGGCGGGATCGGCGGGCCATCCTTTGCTGACCTCCGCATGCAGGTCTCGGCGGGATGCATTGAGGTGGCGTACCAGCATTTCGCACCCCCCCTCGTGTTCGTGTTGGCCGATCCCGTGGCTTTTCGGACCTGCGATGAAGAGCGCCAGTTTGCGGTGTTCCCTTGCCGCGACGGGATGCATTACTTGCACGCCCGTTGCGATCAGCAGCGGGACCAAGAGCCGTATCCGGAGTTGCTTCATCCGATGCTTGGTTTCCGTCTGCGGGTCATTCGGAGAGCAGCGATTCCGCCATGGCGCGGGCCTCCGTGCCGCCGCCCCCGAGCATGCGGACCAGTTCCAAGATCCGCTTTTCGCCGTTGACCGCAAACAAATGGGATCGCGTGCGGCCGCCGCTGACTTGTTTCTCCACGACGAAATGCAGCGAGGCGGATGCCGCCACTTGCGGGAAGTGGGTGATCGCCACCACCTGGTGTTTCGCGCCGAGTGCGGCCATCTTCCTGCCGACCGCGCGAGCCACTTCGCCGCCGACATTTGCATCGATCTCGTCGAACACCATCAGCGGGGTATCGTCCTGTTCCGCGAGGGCCGATTTCACGGCGAGCATCACCCGGCTGATCTCCCCGGACGACGCCACTTGTCGCAGCGGGAGCAGCGGTTCGCCGGGGTTTGGTCCGAAGCGGAAATCCACCGATTCGGTTCCGTGGGAGCCCGGTTCGGCCAGTGGCTCCAGAGGGATTGTGAACGACGACTGCCGGAAGCCGAGGTCCTTCAATTGAGAGGCGATTGCTTCGGCGAGGCGGGGCGCGTGTTTGCGCCTGAGCTTGGAGAGGCCGGCAGCAGCCGTATCGAGTTCCTTGCGGCGCGATGCGAGGGTTTCCTCGAGTTGGCGGATGCGTTCCGAGCGGTTCTCCACATTGTCGAGACGGGTTGCCGCCGCCTCACGCCGGGCAGCGACATCGGCAAGGGTGGGTCCGTATTTCCTCTTCAACGACTCCAGAAGATTCACCCTCTCCTCGAGAGCTGCCGCAGCGGCCGGGTCGGCATCGATCTCCTCCGCGTAGCGGGTCAATTCCGATTCCAGGTCCGCGAGTTCCGAGCTTGCGGTTTCCAGAGGTGCGAGCATGTGCGTGGCCGAGGGATCGAGCCGTTCCAATTCGCGCGTGAGCCGTTGCAGGTCGGCAAGTCGGGAAAGGATGCCGTCCTCGCCGCCGATCGCTTGGGTTGCGCTTGCGGCAGCATCCATCAATCGCGCGGCATTCGAGGACCTCCGCCAGCGATCCTCGAGTTCCTGGCCGTCTTCAGGGCCGATTTTCGCCGCATCGATTTCCCCGATTGTATGACGGAGCATTTCCAATTCCCGCGAGTCCGCCTCTTCCGCGGTTACCACCTCCTCCAGTTCCAGCGCGGTGCTGCGCCAAGCCGCGTGGGAGGCGCGGTAGGCCGCGAGCGGTTCCTCCGCACCCGCGAAGGCATCGAGCATCGCAAGCTGGCGTTCGGTCGAGAGCAGCGACTGGTGATCGTGAGGACCGTGGAGGTCCACGAGCAGCGTGCCGAGCCGTTTCAGCAGCGAGAGCGTGACCGGTGAGTCATTGACGAACTGGCGTCCGCCGTTCGACGAGATCTGGCGCCGCACAATGAGCTGACCGTCGTCACAGGGTTCCAGTCCGCCGTCCTTGAGGATCGCGTTGACTTCCTCTTCGCGGGCCACATCGAAGACCGCCTCCACCGAGCACTGGTCTTCGCCTGATCGGATCAGCGACTTGTCGGCGCGTTCCCCGAGCACCAGTTTCAGGGCCCCGACGATCACCGATTTTCCCGCGCCCGTCTCGCCGGTTACACCGATGAGGCCGGGGCCGAGTTCCCAGACCAGTTCATCGACCAGTGCAAGGTTGCGGATTTTCAGGAGTGCGAGCATCTGGAATCTGCGGGATCCTACACAGGCCGGTGAGCTTGAGGCAATCACCGGATTGCCTGCGGCGGGGCGATTGCCAATCCATGGGATTCCAGCATCCTGCGCACAGCCGCGAGGCAGGCAACTGCCGCAGGGTTGTCGCCGTGGACGCAGAGCGTGCGGATGCCGCGCGGGCAGGGGAGCAAAGTGGCGGAGGCCTCGGACCCGGCTTGCCCGGACACGGCAAGTTCCAGCGCTTGAAGGGCCGCTTCCTCCGGCGAGTGGATCACCGCACCCTCGTCTGCGCGTGGCACGAGGGATCCGTCCGCTTGGTAGCGGCGGTCCGCAAAACCCTCCGCAACCAGATCAAGGCCATGGTTGCGACAGGCCTCGGCCCAAGCGATTGATGGAGCTGCGTAGAGCTTCGCGCCGGGCACGGATTCAAGCACGGCGATCGCAAAAGCATCGGCGAGATCGCGACAGGATCCGACCTCGTGATACAGAGCCCCGTGCGCCTTCACATGATGGAGCCGGCCGCCGAATTCCCGGGTGATTTCATGGAGTCGCTCCACCTGCCGTACCACCAGTTCCCGCACCATCGCGGGAGTGGGATGCCGCGGCAGTCTGCCGAAGGCTTTTGGATCCTCGTAGCCCGGATGA
>CAZMUK010000010.1:26460-36891 GCA_964569415.1 uncultured Luteolibacter sp.
CATTGCCAGGGCGATGGTCGTCCGCATCGTTTCCAGCGATCCCGCGTGGCCGCCGCAGGCGATATTCACCGAACTTGCAAGCCGGGCCAACTGCGCATCCCGGGGTCCGCCTTCTCCGATATCCGCGTTCAGGTCGATCGTTTTCATCGAAGCAGAGACCATCCGGTTTCGAGCAGGCCCAGCGACCGTTGGAGATCGCGCCATGCTATGCGGGCTTCGTCGAGGCCGGTTTCCACAAAGCGGATCTTCGAACCCGGCCGCGCCCGAGCGAGAGTCGGGAGATCCGCCGAGATCACCCACCCGATCTGCGGGTAGCCGCCGAGCGTCTGGCATTCCGGCAGCAGCACGATCGGGCGGCCGTCCGGCGGGATTTGCACCGCACCTTTCACGATCGGCAGCGAATGCATGACTCCGCTTTCCAAGCTTCCGACCACGGGGCCGTTCAGGCGCATGCCGGTGCGGTCGCCATCGGTGCTCACCTCGTAAAGGTGGGTAGTGAAGGCCCTGATTTCCTCGTCGGGAAACATCTTTGGATCCCGGTTGGCGAGAAAGCGGATCTCGGTCACGGTTGGGTTTTCCGTCGTGCCGGGCCAGAGGGTTTTCGCCGACGGATGGCACGCGCATGGGTTGCTCGGCTCCAGGTCCAGAACATCGCCCGCGCGGAGTGCGCGCCCGGAAAGACCCCCGAAGCAGGCCCTGAGATCCGTTGCGCCGCTGTTCATCAGCTTCGGAATCCTGATGCCACCGGCAAATGCGATCACGCCGCGAAAGCCTGCCAATCCTCCGCGAAGATCGATTTCCTCCCCGGGGCCGACGCGGAGAGGGCGCCCCGTGATGTCCGCGCCCCAGCCCACGCAGACATAGGTCAGGGCCTCGCGAGACCGCAGCAGCGGACCGGTGAGTGTACACTCCAGCACGGCCGCGTTGCGGTCGTTTCCGCAGAGTATGTTTGCCACCATCGCCGACACCGGATCCGCCGCACCGCCTGGTGTGACTCCGGAGGAGCGGAATCCCGGGCGGCCGAGATCCTGAATGGTCGTCGACATCCCGGGCACGAGTACCTCGATCGATCCGCAGGCCGCGGACGGCATCTCCCGGGTCCGCGGCCTTGCAGCCAGTTCCGCCACGGGGAGGAATTCCACCTTATCCCCGGGACGGAACAGCGATGGGGTCTCTGCCCTCGCATTGAAGCAGACCAGATCCGTCCTGCCCAGCACATGCCATCCTCCTTGGGAGTCGAAAGGATAGATGCCCGCGTGTTCCCCGGCGATCGCCACCGAACCTGCGGACACACGTCGCGGACTTGGCTTGCGCGGTAGGCTGAGCCTCGGATCAAGACCTGTTAGATAGGGAAATCCCGGGGAAAATCCCACCGTGCTCACCGTGTAGCGCGCCGAGCAATGCAGGCTGATGACTTCCTCCGCGGCCATGCCGAGCAGGTCGGCGACCGCGTGAAGTTCCTCTCCGTATTTCACCGGCACCCGAATGCAACGGGCGCGGGGGCGGGCTGCGGTGGATCGAGAAAGGTCGAGAGAATTCAAGGAGTCGGCGATCCGCTGCTGAAAATCAGGTTCCGCGTACACCGCCACCGAGGATGGTGCTGCGATGCAATCGGTGATCCCTTCGATTCCGGAGGAGAGGACCCGTGCAGCCAATTCCGTCGGTGCGAGGGCTGTTTCATCTGCGGCGAGCATCAGCGCCGAATCCCCGAGTGCCTTCCAGCGCATCAGGGCGACCCTGCCACGGAGCCCTCCGGGGGGCAAGGGCCCACAGGGTGGCCGGGGGGTCGGGGAAATTGCTTAGGATCTCTAAATCTGCTATTTTTGTGCAAGTTAACGGATTTTCGCCCACGCTACGGACCCGACCAGCTCGCTTTGGCCCGAAAATATATTCTTTCGGAGATAGATTTTCCTTGTGGCCTACACGGGATCGCGTAATTTCGTAGTTGATTGAGGAGGTCTGGTTGTGTCGAGAGGCCCCTAGCCTGAGGCACGCAAGGCCGAACCGAACCGCAAAACCCCACTGCGATGAAAACGAAAGCGAGTGACTGCCGGACCCCACTGGTGTTTGGCATCTGTTGCGCCATGATGGTAGGCGGCGCGACCGCCCAGACCTCGGGCTCCAACACGAATACGATGCCCTTGTTGCCGTCTGGATGGCTTACAGCCAACCCGACGGTTGTCCAGACCGGGACCAAGCCCACCATTTCCTGGGGCGTCAACTACCCATCGGTTGTCGAGGACTACATTACCATCACGGCACCATCCACGGTAACGACCAAGGAGGTGTTGGACTGCGAGATCCGCTTCCTCGGGTCGGCGGTCGGCAATCCCAACGGAGATGTGACGACCTATTGCCCTACCGAGGCACTCTTGAGCTACAATGGCGGCAGGTACTCGCGGATTTTCTACGGTACCGTGCGTACGGCCAACCCAAACACGGTGGTCTGGTCGAAGAACAATGTTCCTGCCGGGAGCACATTCCGTTTCGGCGGTCGCTATTACGCCTACAATGGATGGAGCACAATGTACACCTCGGGAAGCAGGACCACCCAGGTGCGTAGCCTTGTCAACAATTCGGTGCCTCCCTTCAAGAACATGACGGGGAATTTCCAAACCAGTCTCGAGGCGATGATCAAGCCCTTCATCACTCCGAACGGCAGGGTGAAAGTCGGGCCGATGGATCTGATTGTTTTCATGGAACTCACCCATACGAGGACGACGGACTCTGGCTACGACATGCAGGACATGGTCCTCTTGGTGACCTTCAAGTCCCGTGCAAGCAGCGCCAACAACGGGCATGGGAACAACCTTGACGGAATCGACTCAAGCAACCCAGGGAATGCTCCGTTCATCAACCTCGACACCGATCCTGAAGTCGACGACGAGGCGGGTACGGGTGGCCCGTAATGAAGCCGCTGATGAAACGGAATCGGAAATCCATGAGATGGCATCCACCGGTTGTCCTGTTTTTGCTTCTGGTCGGGGCAGCGGCCCAACAGGTGCCTCCGCCGGTATTTGCCAAGGGCCCTGAGTTCCGCGACGCGGCGACTCACAGGGACCTTGCCAAGGTTCATCAGCGGGTGGAGCGGGGGGATCCGATGAGCAAGTTGACCGCAGCGGAGGGCTTTGATCCTTCGCGTGTCGCTCCGCCCGAGGATTTCGTGAAGAGTTCCGACATCCTGTGCTTCAACGGCATGGCCACCTTCGTCCCCAAGCGGGCGATTCTCGCGTCTCCGGGGCCTCTCAAGGGGCGACTCGGCCTTCAGCCGGGCGCGCGGGTCGTTCCCTGGAGGGAATTTCTCGAGAACAACCGCGGGTGGATCGGAACCATCGAGGTCGATCGCGCTCAGGCCGAGGGCAACAAGGCCTTCCCGGAGGAGGTAGCCGAGTCGATATCGAAGAGCAGTCGTCTGCTTGTCGCCACCTACCAAGGGGGGCCGATTTCGGTGCTCCCGCTCAAGGCGGTACAGGCGGCGGAAGCAAGCCCCGTCAACCCCGCAAAACCATGAAGCCGCTGTCCTCCATCATCTGCGTATCGCTGCTGCTTGTCTCCCTTCCCGCACATGCTCAAAGCGGTGTTGGGTACACGAATTTTCTTCGTCAGGTACAGTTGCCGACCAATGTCGTCTGGGATGTAGTCGTTCCACAAACAGGGGAGCAGCTTTCCCCATTGGCCATTGATCCGGGTGGCGCGCGTTTTGAGTTGTGGACGGTCCGGGCCAATCCGCTCACCGTGTATCTTCTCGACACCAAGTATGTCGGCACCTATGTCCCGACGGCTGCGGTGCAGGTGTATTCCGAGGATCCGAACACCTACAACGCGGTTCCGCGGACCCGCGCCGACCGGCCTTTCGTGGTGGATGTCGTCACCTCGGGGTTGAGGACCGGCGACGACGCTCCGCTTGCTTCCAAGAGTGTGCGCCTTGTCCGCCATGTCCAGTCGTACGGCGCCAAGGGCGATGGAACCAATGTCAATCGAGCCCAGGCGGTTCTCGAGTCGCAAGTAACGCTCACCAATAATGCGACTCATCGTTTGAATTACGCAATCAATTCCGTTCCGGGTGCGGACCGCTCGAAGGTCCGGGGAGAAGAGCGGTTTTCCGTCTTCTCCGTGGCCGACCAGCAGGCGCCGGAATCTCAACTCGCGTCGATGGCTCTTCAGGTGTGGCCGGTCGCGGATGGATCCATCGCCGGCATTTCCCACGACGACACCTTCCGCTATGCGCTTCCGCAAGTCACTTTCTCCATGAACGACCTTTACCCGGATTCGCGGACCTACGCCCAGGTCTACAAGGGCGAGTTGCGCAGTGGTGTGCAGGGCACGGCGGTCCCGGGTACAGCGGTGGTTCTCTTCGAGGGAGCGCCGCAGGACCGGGTTCTTGTTGTCGACAAGTGGGATGCGGTGATCACCGATCCCGGGCGTTGGACGCTTGAGTTGCTGACGGTCACTCCTTTCGGGACGGATCGGCTTGCGGCGGTGTCCTTCTCAGTCGATCGCACGATCTCGGTCAACGGATCGGTCAGCACGGCGGAGTGATCCGGGGACCTCAGGGCCCGGGGTTGGCAGAGCAGCGGGTGGAGGGAAGCGCATGGTTTGCAATGCGCGTTGCGGATCGCTCCCACTCCCAGTCCAAAAGTTGCTGTTTGCGTGGGGTTCCCCAGCGGTAGTTTCCAATCTTGCCTGAGGCAGGGAGCACGCGGTGGCAGGGAATGAGGATGGCCACCGGGTTGCGGCTGAGAGCCTGGCCGACTGCGCGCGCCGCAGCGGGGGCTCCGATGGCAGCGGCGATTTCACCGTAGCTGCGTGTTTGGCCGGCGGGGATTGCCGTTGCGGCCGCCCAGACCGCCAGTTGGAAAGCGGACGCGCGGGAGACCGCGGGCAGCCAGCGGCGGGACGCATGCGGGTCCTCCGTCAACTCCGTCGCCATCCCGATGGCAGACCTCGAATTCCGCGCGATTCTTGCGGTCGGCCAGAGGCGGGTGAGGAGCCATTCCTCGATTGCAGCCTGCTCCCGTGTCCCGTGAAGGGAGAGGCTGCACACCAGGGTGCCGGCGGCGGCGATGTTGCAGAACCCGAAGCGGGTCCGGGCGATCGCGCTGAGGAGTTTGAGAGAGCCGGGATCCTCCAGCAGCGTAATCGACGCGACTGCGGAATCCAAGGGAAGGGGATCCGCGGATAGGGCCAGTGGCTCCGTCATTTCCTCACGAAGAGCAGGCCCGGATCGTCGGGAGGGCCGCCGGCGAGGACGAACTTCAGTTCGCCCTCTTTCGGGAGTTCGACGGTGGCCACCATTTGGCTTTCCTCCGCATCGAGCACCAGCAGTCCGTCGTCGTTCATGCTGAAATCACCGGAGAATTCGCTCGAGGTCGTGTCGCGCGAGTAGGTCCAGACGAACTTCCCGTCGTCCTTGAACACGAGCGAGATCGTCCCTTGGTCGCCGCGGTTTGCCGACCACGAGCCGGTGAGCTTGGCGAGGTCGAGCGGGGCCGGCGGTTCCTCGGCAGCGGGCGTGTTCTCCTCGGTGGCCGGTGTTTCCTCCGGTTCCTCACCGTTTGACGAAGCCTTGGTCAGGTCGCGGAGTTGAGCCGATACCGAATCCGCCGGTTGCAGGCGTGCCGCCTCGGTGAACTCCTGATTTGCCTCCGTCAGGTGGCCGCAGACCATGTAGTGGTAGCCGAGCAGGAATTTCGCGTCCGCCGCCTCCGGTTTCGCATCGCTGTATTTCTGGAGGGCATCGAGTTGCTTCATGTAGGTGTCCTGCGAGTCGTAGAGCCGCACCATCGTGCTCCAGTCCCATCCGGGTCCGCCTGCGAGCACCGGGTTGAGCACGCCGGCCGCCTCGGAGAATTTCCCGAGTGCGAAGAGCACGAGGGCCCGGTACTCGTGCAGTGCGCCATCGCCCGGGGCCTCCGCCACCGCCTTGTTGGCGGACTCCAGTGCCTTGAGATAATCGCGGCGGCGGAACGCTTCCTGAGAGGTTGCGATGTGCGACTCGGATGCCTCGGTGATTTTCGAGGAATCGCTTTCCTTGGGGGCTGTTTGTGCCGCCACGACCGTGATCGGTTGGTTGTAAGTCACGGCTTGACCGCTGCTGGTCGGCACGGGTTGTACCGGATAGGGGTTGCGGTAGGTCTGGTAGCCGGTGTCATAGACCAGCTTGCCGAGGCTCCAACCCACGAGGCCCCAGCCGACGGCTCTCGCCCAGTCGTCACTGTTGTCCTTGTAGACCACATAGCCCGGTAGCGGGCGGTAGCCGTAGCCGTGGTAATGGTAATGATAGTAGTGTTTGCGGTAGTAGGTGTTGTTCCAGCCGCAATTCCATGAACCGCCGTACCAAGGGCGGGTGGCGGGCCGGTTCCACCACGGGTTGTAGCCCCAGTGGCGCCGGTTGGTCGACCAGTTCACATTGTTCGAAAAATTGTGATTCACATACCCGTGGTTGGGGCGGGGACGGTTGTTGTACTGATTGACCTGATTGTAGGTGTTGTAGGTATTGAACTGGTTGTTCGTCATTTTGTTCGACTGCCACCAGTTGTTGTTCGTCACATTGCCCGAGTTGATCTGGTTGTTGTTTCCCACCATGGGCCGGCGCACCGGGCGGGTGTTTTTGCCGGGGCGCACTTCGGGTTGGCGGTAAGGTCGTTGTGCTTGGGCGTTCGGGGTGTTGGGGCGGTTTGGCCGCGGGTATTCCACTTTGCCGGGGCGGGTTTCCGGCCGGGCGGCCGGGCGGTTGGCCATTTCCGGACGAGGCGCCGGTTTGGTCTCGGGCCGATTCGGGCGATTCGGCCGGTTCGGGAGTTCGGGCCGATTTGAAATGTCCGGGCGGTTGGGTCCTGGGGCCGGTTTGGTTTCCGGGCGGTTGGGGCGGTTCGAGAGTTCGGGGCGGTTTGAAAAGTCCGGGCGATTCGGTCCGGGGGCCGGTTTCGTCTCTGGTCGGTTTGGCCGGTTGGGCAACTCGGGGCGGGGAGCCGGACGTGTCTCGGGGCGCTCCGGGCGAACGGTGAGTTGATGATCCGCATTGGGAGCCGGGCGAGTCTCCGGCCGATTGGGGCGATCGTTTCCGTCCGGTCGGCTGGGCGTGGTCGACCATCCCGGGCGCTCGGGCCGTGGTGCGGGACGCGTCTGCGGGCGTTCCGGGCGCGGGGCGGGGCGGGTGCTGGGGCGTTCGATGCGGGATTGCGTGATCGGGTTGCGTTTCGCATCCGAAGCCGGTCTCACCTGCGGGCGTTGGACGGCAGGGCGTTGGTTGCCTTTTCCGCGGCCGTCACGTCCTTCGCGGGCGAGCGCTGAGGCTGGGAGCAGCAGAAGGGACGAAAGGGAAAGAGTCAGGAGGCGAAGTATCGGTTTCATGGTGGGCGGAAAGGAGAGCGGTTTAGTCCTGCGAGGCTTCGGTGGTTGATTCCTCTTCGGCGGGCGGTGGTGGCGGGCGCTTGACCACGCGCGAGACCGAGTCCGGCTGGGATTCGCCATTCAGGGTATGATCGCGGGTCGACCAGTCGAAGGATTGGAGCGAGGGATTCGGGGAGATTTGTTGTGTCGACTGATTGGTTTCTCCGTCGGCAGTCACCCCGGAGGCACGGAGCAGCCAGCCGTTGTCCGCGGGAGACCATTCCGCCTTCGAATGGCCGCCTTGGGCGTCGAAGCCCCAGGAAACGAACCCTTTGCGGTGGGCGTCCCAACCGATGCGGTAGGTGGTCGAGATGCTTTCCTCGCCCGCTTCCTCGGTGAGGGCCTTGCCGTCGATGAAGGGGCCTTCCTTGCTCCACGAGAAGGACAGCAGGGTGCGGGTTCCCTCGCGCTCGATCATCCAATCGCCGACGATCCACGAGAGGCCGAGCAATTTCTCGGCAGCGGGCGCACGGTCTTCCAGCTCGTCACGGAGGCTGGCGGTGAGCCACGAGCCGTTTTCCTGTTTCACATGGACTGCGGTGTAGTAGTGCGAAATCACCTCGCCCGAGGGCAGGGTGACATGGAAGGTGCCGTCCTCGACAGCGATGCCAGGGGTGACGAAGCGGACCGATCCCGCTTCGAGCGCGCCCTTCGGTTTCGCCTCGCCGGAGAACACCGTGGTGTAGAACTCCGCGATTTCGCCGCGTCCCTTCACCAATTCGCCGTTTGCGAGAACGATTTCTCCTTCCGGGAGGAAGTGTTTCGCGAGGGCCTCCGGATCCGCCTTGTTGTAGGAATCGACAAACTCTTGTGCGTTCCTCGCGAGGGCGGTGAGGGAAGCCGGGCTGGGTGCCGGTTGGGACCAGCAGGTGAGGGTTGTCAGCACGGACAGCGCGAGGGTGGAGATGGTTGATTTCATCGGAGTGTCGTTGCGGGAACCGGCCGTCGGATGACAGGCAGCGGATGCTGGTTCCGTTGTTGCCCGGGCGGGGGGCGGGTCACAAGGAAAAAGCAGTCCGCGTTTTCACCGGTCGGAGAGGCTGATTTCGTGCGAATCCGGTTTGCGCATCCGCCGGGGATGTGCCAATTCCCGGTTGTGGAAGCTTCGGGAAGCCTGTCGGAAAAGTTGTACGATGCCGCGTGCCTGGTGATGCCGGGCGGAGTGAATTCCCCGGTGCGTGCCTTCCGGAATGTTGGGGGGAAGCCCTTTTTCGTGCGTCGGGCCGCCGGTAGCCGGGTGGAGGATGTGGATGGCAAGACCTACATTGATTTCATCGGCTCCTGGGGACCGAACATTCTCGGTCATGCGCCGGTGGTGGTGACCAACACCATCCACGAGGTGGCCAAGAGCGGGGTTTCGTTCGGGATCCCCAATCCCTTCGAGGTCGAGATGGCACGGACGATTTGCGACTGGGTTCCTTCGGTCGAGATGGTGCGGATGTGCAGTTCCGGGACCGAGGCCACCATGTCGGCCCTGCGCTTGGCGCGCGGGTTCACGGGGCGGGAACTGGTGGTGAAGTTCGAGGGGTGTTACCACGGGCACAGTGATTCCCTGTTGGTGGCGGCGGGGTCCGGTGCGCTGACCCACGGCAAGCCCGACTCCGCGGGAGTTCCCGCGGCGGTGGCCGCCTGTACGGTAGTGTTGCCCTACAACGACGAGGAGTCGCTGCGTTCCCTTTTTGCCGCGCGGGGGGAGGAGATCGCGGCGGTGATTGTCGAGTCCTATCCCGCCAACGCCGGTCTGGTGTTTCCGCGGCCCGGGTATCTCGATCTGCTCTGTCAAATCACGCGGCGGCATGGAGCGCTGCTCGTGTTCGACGAGGTGATGACCGGCTTCCGTCTTGGAAGGGCCGGGGTGCAGGGGATCGAGCGCATCACGCCCGACTTGAGTTGTTTCGGCAAGGTGATCGGCGGCGGCTTGCCGGTGGGAGCCTTTGGCGGGCGGCGCGAGGTCATGGCGATGCTCGCTCCGGAGGGGCCGGTGTATCAGGCGGGCACCTTGTCCGGCAATCCGCTGGCGATGGCGGCCGGTCTCGCGCAGTTGCGGGAATTGGAGAGGGTGGCGGGTTTCGCGCGACTGGAACAACTCGGCGCGCATTTCGAGGCCGGACTCACGGCGATGCTGCGGGAGAGGGGGATTGCGCACCGCTTTCATCGCACCGGATCCATGTTCTGCCTGTTCTTCACCGACCGGGAGATCGTCAATGTATCGGATGTGATGAAGCAGGACCTCGCGATGTTCCGGCGGTTTTTCCATGGTTGTTTGGAGCGTGGCGTGTATCTCGCGCCCTCGCCGTATGAGACAGGTTTCCTTTCGCTCGCCCATACCGAGGCGGATCTCGACGACACCCTTTCGGTCTTCGGCGAGGTGCTCAGGGGGATTTGAACACGACGAGCAACGGGCGGTGGTCCGAGGCGCGTTTCCACAGCGGGTCATCGATGATCCGCGATGCCTTGAAGTCCACCTCCCTGCCGAGGGCCGGTGCGGTGGTGACGAAATCGATGCGCGAGTAAATGTCGTGAAAAGACCAATGGTGCGTCCATGATTCTCCGCGCGAGTCGCGCAAGTAGACGGGTTTGAGCCTACGGGCCGGATCCGGGCCCGTGATGATCCGCACGGTGGAGCTTGGGTAGGTGTCGTTGAAATCCCCGTACACCACGATGCGCGCTTCACGGTTTTCCCGCAGTGCGGCATCCACATGCCGGCGCAGCAGGTGTGCTTCCTGAATGCGCATTTGCTCCTGATCGGCCACCTCGATCTCGCGTTTCGATTTCAAGTGGACCCCCACAAAGCGGTAGTCGCGTGTGGCGGTACGGACGGTCGCATCCAGGATCCCGCGGTTGATTCCGAAAGTGCGGCCCTTGAGTTGGAAATCCGTTTGCAGTGGCTTTGCGGTGGCGACGATCGGAAAGCGGGAGAGGAGTCCGAGGAAGCGCACCCGGTCGGTGCCGCCGACATGGTGCGAGTGGGGAAGGCCCAGCCCCGCAGTCGCAAGCCGCTTGCGGAGGTCGTCGAGGTCGGCCTCGTTTCCGATTTCG
>CAZMUK010000011.1:0-7398 GCA_964569415.1 uncultured Luteolibacter sp.
CGGTTGAGGCCGGTGATCCTCAGTTCCTGCAGGACCGTGTCCATTCCCGCAGGGTCCGTATTGTCGAAGAAACGGATCGGGAGACGCGCATTGTGCCCGAGGGCATCGGCGACCAGTTGCGGGCCGAGGGCCGATCCGCCGATACCGATGAGGAGGATCTGACGGAAGGGGCCCGAGGGAGCCGCCACCTCACCCGACAGCACCTTGGCTGCGAATTCCCCGAGGTCGGCGAGCGGCTGTGTGATTGATTCCTTTACTTCCTGCGAGGGGGCCAGCTCCGGGTTGCGCAGCCAGTAGTGGCCGACCATGCGTCCTTCGTCGGGGTTCGCCACCGCGCCCGCCTCGAGCGCCTCCATCGCGTCGAAGGCCTTGGCTACGGCGGGTTCCATCGATTTCAGGAAAGCCGGTTCGATCTCCATCAACGAGGGGTCGAGCGAGAAACCCGTTTGCGGGATGCGGATCAATTGTTGGTCGAAGGACTGCCAGGGCATGGTGTTCCGGGGTTGGGAAAACGACGGGGTGGGGTCAGTACCGGAGCACGGCGTGGACCGGATGCGGGGAAAGTTTTGCGCGGCCGTTGAGAAAGCCGAGTTCCACCAGCACCGCGATGCCGACGATCCGAGCGCCCAGTTCCGAGAGCAGTTTCGCGGCGGCTGCGGCGGTGCCGCCGGTGGCGAGCAGGTCATCGACGATCAGCACCGGTTCCCCGGGATTCACCGCGTCCTCGTGCAGTTCCACGATTGCCTCGCCGTATTCAAGCGCATAGGCCGTTTGGCGTGTTTTCCAGGGGAGTTTCCCCTTCTTGCGGACGGGCACGAAACCCGCGTTGAGGCGGTCGGCCACGGCTGCGGCGAAGATGAAGCCGCGGGCGTCGACTCCCACGACTTTGCGGACGCCTGTCTCGGACGCGCAGGCGCAGAGCAGCGATATGCTTTCGCGGAACAGGTCCGGGTCGGCGAGGATCGGCGTGATGTCCTTGAATACGATTCCCGGTTTCGGGAAATCGGCGACATCGCGGATTGCGTTGCGGAGGCGTAGAGCGGGGTCCATCGGGCGCGGTGGCGGCAGCTTACTTCGATTGTTCCAGCATGCGCAGCAGTGGGGCTTCCGCGCGTTTGCGCAGCGACTCCTCCATTTCCACGCGCGGTTGCAGGGTGTCGAGGCAGTCGCGGAGTTTCCTGAGAGTGTTCATTTTCATGTAGCGGCACTCAGCGCAGGCGCAGCGGTCGGTGGGACCCGGGATCAGATTCTTGTCAGGGCATTCCCTGCGGAGGCGGTGGAGCATGCCGCTTTCGGTCACCACGATCAGGTTGTGTGCGGGAGCGTTGCGGCACCAGGAAACCATGTTTTCCGTCGAGCACACTTCGTCGGCGAGCAGGCGCACGGCCGGGGTGCATTCCGGGTGGGCCACCACCAGCGCGTCCGGGTATTGGTCGCGGATGCGCCGGATCGAGTCGCGGGTGAACTCCACATGCACATAACAATTTCCTTTCCAGAGGTCCATCGGGCGTCCGGTTTTCTCGATCACCCACGATCCGAGATTTTCGTCGGGAACGAACAGGATCGGACGGTCTTGCGGCGCCTTTCCGACGATTTTCACCGCATTCCCCGAAGTGCAGATCACATCCGAGAGAGCCTTTACCGCGGCCGAGCAGTTGATGTAAGCGACCACATAATAATTTCGGTCGGCGTGTTGGCGGAGGAAGGCTTCGAGTGCCGGTGCCGGGCACGATTGTTCGAGTGAGCATCCCGCGTCCTTGTCCGGCAGCACCACGATGCGTTCCGGGTTCACGATGAGGGCGGTTTCCGCCATGAAGTGGACTCCGCAGAACGCGATCACATCCGCGGTGGCTTCCTTGGCGCGGTAGGCGAGGCCGAGCGAGTCGCCCACATAGTCCGCCACCTCCTGGATTTCCGCCGACTGGTAATTATGGGCGAGGATCACCGCGTTGCGGCGTTCCTTGAGTTCGCGGATTTCCTCCTTCAGGTCCAGTGATGTGGCGGGCATGGCGGGTATGGGTCGCGGGAATGATGGCAGGGTGGCGGGCTTTTGCGGAGTCACGGGAACGCGTCGGGGGAGGTCGGGTGCGGCGACGGGGTGATGATTTCCACCATGCCTGTGTGGGAGGCGTGGGGGTGGGTCACTAGCGACGATGTGCGCACCGGGCCGCTGAGGCGCGCATTGCGTTTCAGTTCCAACGGGCCCGAGCAGAGGATCATGCCGCGGACTTCGCCTGCGATTACCGCGGACGCGGCGGTGACCGGGAGCGGGAAGTCGGTTTTCGCGCGTTTGCGGACCATCAATCGCCGGCATGACACGCGGCCCGTGATGCGGCCGCCGGGTTCCACCACCAGATCCCCGGAGCATTCCGCTGCTCCGTGGATGACGCCTGCGAGAGTCAGGTTGTGACAGCGGATGTCGAAGCCGTGGGTGGAACCGGTGCGGGTGACGGTGACATTGCCGCGTGTTTCGATGCGGCGGTGCCAGGACTCGGTGATTTGGTAATCCGCGAGGTTCACATAGCCTCCGCATTTCGGGCACTGGCTCGACTGGGCGTCGGGGATCACGCGGACCGGGCTTTGGCAGCGGAAGCAGGGCACTTCGCGGAGGGGGGATCCGGAGCCGAGGAGTCTGCGAAGCAGGGAAATTTTCGGGTGTGGCGCGGTGCGGGTGGGTGCTTTCGGCGGCGGGGCGGCGGGGGAGGGCGGGGAGGGATCCTCCTGATCGGTTCTGCGGGTGGCGATGCGGGTGGGGGATTGCTTGCGTGGCACTCCTTTGCCGTCGACCACCTCGATGTGGGATCCGCATGCGCGGCAGCGGGTGGAAACCACCATCAATGGTTCCCTTTGGGAAGCTCCGCATTCCGGGCATGCCACCTCGATGCGATGGCGCCAAGGCTCTTCGGGCGTGGGCGCTGCCGTGGGCATTCCGGGCGTGGGTTCCCCGGATCAGAGGGTGGTCCCGGGGAGGCTGCCTTGGCGGGGGGGCTCCTGTTTCGCGGGGGCGTTTGCGGCTTGCGGAGAGGCTGCGGGCTTCGGGGCGGAGGGGTTCGGTGTGGCAGCGGCGGGGGATGGGTTGGCGGCTTTTTCCGCAGCGGCGACTGCGGCGGGTCCGGCGGTGGATCGTCCCACGAAGGTGGCGCCTGCCTCGATGGAGAGCACCTTGGCCTTGATGTCGCCGTGGACTTGGGAGCCAGCCTTCAGGTCCACGCGTTCGGATGCGGTGATATTGCCGTGGACCTTGCCGTAGACCACCACGGTCGCCGTTTGGATTTCCGCCTTGATGACGGCATTCTCGCCGATCGTCAGGCTTCCGGAGGAGGCGATGGTGCCTTCGATCTTGCCGTCCACGACCAGATCGTCCTTCGATTTCACGGTTCCCTTGATCTCCACATCCGAGGACAGCACATTGCGGCCGGAGGGAGTTTGCGGGCGCGGGGTTCCGATGGTTGAGGCGGGAGCGGCCACGGGGGTGTACACCGGTTCCGGGCTGAGGGAGGAGGGAACCCCGGGCTGGGCGGGAAGGCTTTCGGTTGCGGGGTTTCCGACGTATTTCTTGAACATGGACGGAGTTGTTGGTGGAGGTTCGAATCGAATGAAATTGATAGAAAAAAGATATCAGTCTTGCTTCAGGGTTCCGCCGGTGGCGAGGGGTCCGGAGCCGGTGCGGTAGGGCTTGCTTCGTTTGTCGCCGGTGCGTCCGGGTTGACCGGATTCACGGAGATTTCCGGAGGCAGCTCAGCGCGGAGTTTTTCGACTGCCTTCGTTTGTTCCCCTGTCGGGGCTTTCGGTGGAGGTGGTGGTTCGATTTCCAGCGGGGGCAGGGCCTTGCAGGATGCGATGCGTTCGTTGGCGGTGGTGGCGAAGCTGCTTTTCGGGAAGTCCTTCGCTGCGCGGGAGTACCAGGATTCCGCCTTGGCGAGGTCGCCGCCGAGTTTCGCGATATCGCCGAGACGGATCATCGCGAACGGTGCGACATGGATGGCGCGCGGGTCGTTGGCCACCTCCTCGAAGAGTGTGGCGGCTTGCGGGGATTTTCCTTGGGAGGCCAGTTTCACTGCGAGGCTGGTTTTTGCCGTTCCTGCCGCCGGGTGTTGCGGGTGGTTTTTCAGGAATGATTCCAGCGATGCGATTGCGTCGTCCTGCCTGCCATCCGCCCATTGACGGTCGGCCAGAAGGATCAGCGCCGTTTGTCCGGCCTTTGTTGTCGGGTGGTTGGTGGAGACCCTGAGCACGGAGGGCAGGTCCTTGGCTGCGGACAATTCGTGGCCAGCGCTTTCCTCCTTCGAGTCCTGGATTCCCTTGTAGGCCACCCAGCCGAGGGTTCCGAGGGCCAGCAGGACTCCGAGGGCGGCGAGTGACTTTTGATGCCGGTCGAGAAACTGCTCGAAGGCGCTTGGTTGCTGGGAAATTTCCGCGAGCGGGGTGGGGCTGGAGTCGGAGGAGGACGACATGGAAGGTGGGAGAGGACGGGCCCCCCCGATCAAAGCCGCGGGCGGGGCAAAATCAATGAGGAACTCGCCCGGCATCGTGAAAAGTCCGTCATGGGGCGGGGGTGGGGCGGGTTTTCGTCGCCAGTTTCCGTCGGGTTGTGCAGCATTCGGGCCGGATGGCGTGCGTGTATGTTGTTGCAGGGGAGTTGAGTGGTGATGCCCATGGGGCCGGCTTGTTGCGCGAGTTGGTGGCGGCGGTTCCCGGGTTGGAGATCCGCGGGGTGGGCGGGCCGGAGATTGCCGGGTTGGCTGGTGGCAGGGTGCGGGACTGGGTGGGGGAGGCGGCGGTGATGGGCATTTGGGAGGTGCTCAAAAAGTACCGGTGGTTTCGCCGTGAGTTCCACCGGATGCTCGGGGAGTTGTGTCGCGAGCGGCCCGATGTTCTTTTGCTGGTCGACTATCCGGGGTTCAACCTGCGGTTTGCCGCGGCGGTGCGGAGGCGGAGTCCCTCGACGAGGATCATCCAGTATGTCAGTCCGCAGGTATGGGCGTGGAACCGCGGCCGGATTCCGCGGATGGCGCGGCTTCTGGATGAATTGATATGTCTTTTCCCGTTTGAGAAGCCCTTGCTGGAGGAGGGTGGCGTGCGGGTTTCGTTTGTGGGGCATCCTTTGGTGGACGAACTTGCGGAGAGTCGGTGTGAAGAGGTGGCGAGGGAGGAGGGATTGGTCGGGCTCTTTCCCGGCAGTCGCGAGCGCGAGGTGTCGCGCTTGATGCCTATGATGATCGGGGTGGCGGCGCGCTTGCGTGAGGGTGGTGCCGTGCGTTTCGAGGTTCCCGCCGCCACCGCGGCGCTGGGCGAGAGAATCCGGGGCATGTTGCGCGAGTCGGGGGCCGAATCCTTCATTCGCGTTACCGACGGGGGGAGTCATTCCCTGATGCGGCGCGCGGCATATGCCGTCATTGCGAGTGGCACTGCCACGCTGGAGGCCGCCTGTCTCGGGGTGCCGCATTGCATTGCCTACCGGGTGGCGCCGCTCACCTATCTTGTGGCGCGGATGCTGGTGAAGATCCGCCACATCGGGATTGTCAACATTCTGGCCGGGCGGGAGGTGGTTCCCGAGTTTGTCCAGTCGCGGGCGGAAGCCTCGTTGGTGGCCGCGCAGGTGCGGCGGATGTTGGACTCCGCCGATGAGCGGGAGCGGATGGCGGGCGAGTTGGCGGCGGTGTGTGCTGGTTTGGGAGGTCCCGGTGTCCACGCGCGCGCGGCGGCGGTGGTGGCGCGGTGGTTGCCCGGTGGCGGGGCGGCGTGAGGAGAGGCGGGCCGCTTCAGCGGACGCGGATCAGAACGGCTGCGTAGAACCCGTCCGCTTCGGAGTTGCTCGGAGCGGTATGATGTTCCGAAACCAGTTCCATGGTTCCCTGTGCGAGCAGGGGCCGCAATTGTTCGGAGTTCTCCGAGGGCAGGATCGAGCAGGTTGCGTAGACCATTGTGCCGCCGGGTTTCAAGCAGCCGGGAAGCGTCGACAGCAACGATGCGCGGATGCTTTGCAATTCGGCGAGGCGTTCCGGGAGCAATCTCCATTTGATATCAGGTTGGCGGCGGAGTGTGCCCAGTCCCGAGCAGGGTGCGTCGATCAGCAGGCGGTCTGCGGTGGTTTGCAGTTGCGCGATGTTCATTGCCGAGGCTGTCGTGGTCCTGATTCCGCGGGCGGTGGCGCGGGTGGCGCGGACTTCGAGTTCCGAGAGTTTTGATTCGGCCACATCGAGGGCGGTGATGCGGGCCCGGTTGCCGGTGAGGGCTGCGAGGTGCAGGGTTTTCCCTCCGGTTCCCGCGCAGGCATCGACCACGGATTCACCCGGAAGCGCTCCGAGGAGCGGGGCGATCATCTGTGAGCCTGCGTCTTGGATTTCCACCCGGCCCTCCTTGAGCAGCGGGGCGGGCAGGGTCGAGCCGTCGGCGAGGCGGATCGCGGCGGGGAGTCCGGGCACGGCGGCGGCCGGGATTCCGTGGTCGGCCAGCCAAGCGAGTGCCTCCTCGCGGGAATTGCGCAGGGTATTGGCGCGGAGGAAGACCGGGGCGCGGCGGTTCATCGCGGAGAGCAGTGGTTCCCAAGCATCGCCGAGTTCCGCGAGGCCGGCAGCGTCGAGCCAGTCCGGCACCGATTCGCGGACCGCGCGGGGTTGTGCGCTCAGGGCATTTTCGCGGGAACTTGATTCCTCTTCCGGTGCAGCGGCCGACTTCCACCATTCCGGCAGCGGGATTCTCATGCGTCGCCATTGGGCGGTGCAGAGCGAAGCGGGGTCGTCCGCATCCGCCACAAAGGCCAGTGCTCTGCGCCAGCGGACAATTTCGAAGACCGATTCCGCGACGAACGAGCGGTCGCGTTTTCCCCAGCGCGGGTTTTTGCGGAAAGTGTTTGCCAGCGTGTGGTCGAGCACCTTGCGGTCGACGAGTACCGCGTGGAGTACCGCGAGTGTTCCCTCGGCGAGGATCCGGTGGAGTTTCATCCGGCCCGAAGGTTCCGCAGGGCGGGCGGCGGTGCAATGCAAAGCCGTGAAGGCGGGATCAGGCGAAGACACCGAGCACGGGCTTTCCCGTGTCCGCGATGCGGAAGGGCCGGCGGGAGGGTGACATCACGATCTGGCCCGTGTGGATGCCCAGCGCGTGGGCGATGGTGGCGTTGAAATCCTGGACGGTCACCGGGTCCTTGCGGACGCGCATCCCCTTCGAGTCGGTCGATCCGTGTTTGTATCCCCCCTTTACTCCGCCGCCGGCGAGCAGGCAGGTGAAGGCGGAAGGGTGGTGGTCGCGGCCTTGCTGGTGGTCCGGGTTGATTTCCGGGGTGCGGCCGAACTCGGTGGCCACGACCACGAGGGTTTCGGCGAGTTTGCCCGACTTCGCGAGGTCGGTGATGAGGGCGGCGTAGGCCTTGTCGAATTCCGCACAGCGTCCCGCCACGCC
>CAZMUK010000011.1:7408-35415 GCA_964569415.1 uncultured Luteolibacter sp.
GGTGAAGTTGTCGTAGTGGGTATCCCAGCCGCCGAGTTGCACTTCCACGAAGCGGACCCCGTGTTCCACGAGTCTGCGTGCGAGCAGGCAGCCTTGGGCGAAGCGGCCTTCTCCGTAGAGTGCCCTGGTGGCGGCGGGTTCCTGCGAGATGTCGAAAGCGGCGAGGTCCTTCGAGTTCATGAGCGATACTGCTTCGCGGTAGAGTTCCTCGTATTCCTTCACCGGGGTGGACTGCAGGCGCTTGTGGAAATTCCGGTTCAGCTTGTCGGCGAGCGAGAGTCGGCGATCGAAGTCCTGTTTGGTCACCTGCGGGTGGCGGCGCGAGTCCTTGAGGCCCTCCCGGGGGCTGCCGATCGGTGCGGCGGCGTATTTCGATCCGAAGAAACCGGCACCGGTTGTCTCCGGGGAGGAGTCGATGGCCACATATCCGGGCAGGTCCTTGTGGATGCGGCCGGTGGTCTTGAGCACCCATGATCCGAGGGACGGGTGTTCGACGGTGCCGCGCAACGCGTAACTCGTATGCATGATGTAGGAGCCCTGCTCGTGGGCGCCTTGGGTGGAATTCATCGAGTTGATCACGCACACGCGGTCCATCACCTTCGCGGTTTCCGGCAGGTAGTGGCCCACGAGGATGCCGTCCGCGTTGGTGGGGATTGCGTTGGTGGGGCCCATCACCTCGCGGCGGGTCGGTTTTGGATCGAAGGTATCGACATGGCTCATGCCGCCGTCCATGAAGAGGTAGATCACATGTTTTGCCTTGGCCTTGGGAGCTGCCTGCGTGGCCGCATCGGCGATGGTCGGTCCGAGCATCGGGGCGAGGTGGACACCGAGCAGGGTGCGTGCCGCGCCGGAGAGGAAGTGGCGGCGTGTGATTTCGTCGGCGCGGAGGAGGGGATCGGCGGGCATTGGTTTTCGGAGGGGTTGTCGTTCAGCGGAGGAAGAGGAATTCCGCCGACATCACGAGGGCGGCGACGAGGTTGCGGCAGCCTTCGGGGCCGCGTTCCCGGAGTTCGGCGAGCATCCATTCCGTCTCCTGCGGGTCGGGGGTGCGTCCGAGGATGGCAAGGCAGATGCGGTTGACGGTTTGCGCATCGAGACGGCCCGCCGGGATGCCTTCCCGGAACCGCGCCTTGTCGTTGCGGACCAGTTCCTGTTGGACGAATCCGTTCATGAGGGCGAGTACCTGGCTGACATTGGTGTCCTTGCTTGCGGCCTCCACCACGGCGCGGTCGGAGGCGCCGAAGAGGTGGAGCAGGTGTCCGCGCGGGGCGGGCGAGGGTTGTTCCGATGCGCGGGCGAAGGGGTCGGGCGCGGCGGGTGCGCGTGCCACCATGTTCATCGACGGCGCATTCGCTCGCGGGCCGGCGTCCGCTTCCTTCGTCAGTTTCTCCACGAGACGGCGGAGTTCCGCGGGATCCTTGACGGAGAGCACCTGCCTCGAGAGTTCGTGCATCGTGAGGTTTCCGGGACGGATTGCCTTGCCGTCGAATACCACGCGTTCGTCGGTGGTCCGCGGCGGGAGGTGGTCCGGGTTGCCGTTGCGCAGGGTGATCAGCGAGTCCCAGATCTGTTCGGCCGAGAGGCGTTGGAGGCGGCGGCCGTTGAAGTCGTCGCCGTTTTCGACGGAGGACGGTTGCGGGTTGGTGGCGAAGCCGAATGTGCGGGTGAGGAGCAGCACTTCCTGGAAAGCGCGCAGGTCGTAGTCCAGTGCGGTCATGGTATCGACCAGCAGTTTTGCAAGTCTCGGGTGGTGGGTTGTTCCCGGTTCGGTCCATTCGTCCGCCGGTCCGTGGAAGGGGGTGCCCATGATGCGTTTCCACATGCGGTTGGCGATGGTTCCCGGGAAGCGGTCGCCGTTGCGGGTGACGACCCAATCCGCGAGGCGTTTGCGGCCGTCGGATCCGTCGCGTTTTTCCGACATGCGGGAGGGTTTGCCGAAGGGGGTGCGGGCGCCGACGATTTCCCCGGGTTTGCCGTCGCGGTACTGGTAATCGGCCGGCAGCTGGATGCGGCCGGTGCCGCCGCCTGCCAGCGAGAGCCCGAAGATGCGGAACTGCAGCATGCGCAGCATGTGGAATTCCCGGGAATTCTGGTCCTTGTCCTCGAAGCCCGCGACGGTTGCGTTGAGGACCTCCTCCGAGACGGCGTGTTGGCCGTGGGTGAAGGCGGCGAGTCGGTAGAAATCGTGGCGTTCCGTTTCGCCGAAGGGGTCGTCGTGGCATTGGGCGCACTCCATGCGAGCGCCGAGGAAGATGCGCATCGAGTTGGACAGGTTGTCGAGCGGCATGCCGCGGTCGCGCGTGTAGTAACCGACTGCGCCGTTGCCGGGGTCCCAGCCGTTTCCGGAGGATGCGAGCAGGCGGGTGGTGAATTCGTCCCAAGGCATGTTGTCCGACATCGCCTTGCGGATCCAGCCGCGGTAGGGTCCGCCGAGGTCTTGGGCGAGGATGGTGGTGTCGACGACGCGGAGGAGGTCGAAAGCCCAGTTGCTCATGTGGCTCGAGTAGCCCGGCGAGCGCACCAGATGGCGGACCAGTTGTTCGCGTTTCGTCGGGTCCTCGATTTCAAGGAAGTCGGCCGCTTCGCGAGTGGTAGGGATGCGACCGACCGTCACGAGGAAGGCCCTGCGGAGGAATGTTTCGTCATTTGCGTCCTTGGGGACCGGGAGTTTGCGGTTGCAGAAGAACGCCGCCACTTCACGGTCGATCGCATTGGCCAATTTCCGCGTATCGGGCTGCGGCCGGGTGTTCTGTGCGTGCAGGATGCCGGCAACCTGGAGGAGGCCGGCCACGAGGCAGGCCCCGATTCTCGGGGGAAAGGGCTTCATCGGGATTTCTTCCACAAAAGATCCACCGCGTCCGCCGGTCAAGCGGGAACCCTTCCGGCGGACTTCATTTCCCCGCCCAACCGCCGCCGAGTGCCTTTGCCAGCAGGGCGAGGGAGATCCGGTGTTGCGCGTCGTTTTGCGCCAGCACGAGGCGGACCCGGAGGATGGTGCGGTCGGCCTCGATCACCTCCAGGTAGCTGTTCAATCCGCGTTCGAAGCGTTCGTTGGCGAGTCGGCGGGTGTCTGTGGCGCTGGCGAGTGCCGCCTGCAGGGCCTTGCGCGAGCGGGAGAGGCCTTGGATATCGGTCACCGCGTCCTCCACTTCGCGCAAGGCGGTGAGGAGTGTGGTGCGGTAGTTTGCGAGCGATTCATCGCGGCTTGCGAGGGCGGCACGGAGTTTCGCGCGGTTGGTTCCGGCGTCGAAGACCGGCACATTCACATCGATGCCGAGCGAGAGAACGCGGTTCTGCCAATCGAGGAAATCGGATGCCTTGACCGATTCGAGGCCGCTGGAGGCGCCGAGCCGGAAGCTCGGATAAAAGTCCGCCTGTGCTACGCCGACGCGTGCGTTGGTGGCGCGGAGGGTCAGTTCCGCCGCGCGCACATCCGGTCGGCGGGCCAGCACTTCGGCGGGTGGCGAGGTGCGGATTGCGGGAAGCGATCGGGTTGAGGAAGATGCGGCTACGCGTAGCCCGGTCGGCGAGGTGCCGCAGAGCACGGCCAATGCGTTTTCCGCCGCTCCGCGTTGTCGTTGCACGAGGGCGAGATCGTTGTTCGCCAATTCCAGTTCCGTTTTTGCCTGACTCGTCGTGAGTCCGTCGATCAATCCGGCATCGGCCCTGCTTTGTTGGATGCGGAGAGTGTCGGAGCGGGAGCGGATGGTTTCGCGGAGCACCTCTTCCTGTTGGTCGAGTCCGCGCAGCAGGAAATATTGTCGGGCTGTTTCGGTGGCGACGGCGAGTCGTTGTGCGTCGAGGGTTGCGGATGATGCGAGCGCATCCGAGACCGAGGCCTCGAGGGAGCGGCGGTTGCGGCCCCAGAGGTCGGGGTCGTAGGCCAGGTCGAAGGATCCGTGGTACCGTTGCATTTCCAGATCGATGTCGATCCCGGGCGGCAGGCGTTCGAAGGTGGCGGATTCCGAGCTGCGGGAGATGCCGGCGCCGCCTTGGAACGACAGGGTCGGGAACATGCGGGCGCGGTCGAGTCCGGTGAGTGCGCGGGCGGTATCGACGCGTGCCTTGGCGGCGGCGAGGTCGTTGTTTGCCTGCAGGGAGCGGCTGACGAGTCGGGTGAGTTCCGCGTCTTCGAAAAGTCTCCACCATTCATCGGGCAGCCGCATCGCTTGTCCGGATGGTCCGGACTTCCACGAGTCGGCCACCCGGGGTGCGGGCAGGCGGAAATCGGGGCCCACCGTGCAGGCGCCGACGAGCAGGGCGAGGGAGGCGGCGGCCGTGGTTCCGGGTTTCATGGTTGCGGTCGTTCGATGAACACATCGACCTGTTGGCCGATGTAGACGGGTGGGGAGGCGGGGCGGGCGAAAGAGAAGATCACTTGGAGCACGCGGGTGTCGACTCGTTCCGTCGAGGCGCCGGTGAGCGAGGTTTTGGGGATCACGAACGGTTCGATGCGCACGAATTCGAGCGGGAAGGTCACGGAGGGATCGCCCTTGAGGTTGGCCATTCCTTTGCCGCCGGCGCGGATGTGGGTCGCGTTTTGCTCGTCGACATCGGCGCGGACCTGGAGGCGGGTGAGGTCGCCGAGGATCATCGCGGGTTGTTTCGGGGAGGTCGAAGCGTATTCGCCGGGGCGGATGTTCACCTGGATCACGGTGCCGTTGCGCGGCGCGCGGATGACCAGTCGTTCGCCGAGGATCGCGAGGCTCTCCAATTCCTTGTCGGCAGCGGCCAGTTCCGCCCGGGCTGCTTCGGTGCGCGCCTCGGCCGTTGAGTGGTCGAGCCGGCGGTTTTCGAGATCGTCCCGGCTTACGGCGCGCGGGTCCGCGACCGCCTCGACGCGTTTCCATCTGGCCTCTGCTTGTGCCAGTTCCGCGGCGGCCACTGCGAGTCTGGCGGCGGCCACCTCCTTGCGTGCGAGCGCGTTGTTCGTGCGCGCGCGCAGGTCGCGGTCGTCGAGTCGGAACAGCACCGCACCTTTTGCAACCGTTTGTTGCACTTCGGTTTCCACGGAGGCCACCAGTCCCGCCTCGGGCACGCCGATGGCGATGTTTTCGCTGAGTGCCTCGATGATGCCGGTGGCCGAGACCGGGTTCTCGAAGGGTTTGCGCGCCATCGGGAAGGGAGGTTCGGGCGAGGGGGGTCCGTTGCGTTGTGCCTGGAGGTTGCGGACCATGACGATGGCGGCGAAGCCTGCGGCTGCGAGGCCGAAGGTGCTGTAGCGGATCAGGCGTGAGGGCAGGCTCATGGGGCGGGTCAGTGCGCGTGTTCGTGGAGGAAGTGCGGTGGTTCGCGGTGTGATTGGGGCGCTTCCGAGATGATTTCGCCGTCGTCCATGCGGGCGATGCGGTCCGCGTAGGAAAAGATCCGGTTGTCGTGGGTGACGATCACCACCGCGCGGTCGGGCGAGCGTGCCACCTTGCGGAAAAGTTCCAGCGCGATTTCCCCGTTGCGGGCGTCGAGCGCGGCGGTGGGTTCGTCGCAGATCACGAGGGGTGGTTCGTGGACGAGGGCGCGTGCGATCGCCACCCGTTGTTGTTCGCCGCCGGAGAGGCGGTTGGGTCGTTCGCGCCAGCGGTTGGCGAGGCCGACGCATTCGAGGGTGTCGCGCGCAGTTGCCAGTGCTTTGCGGGATGCGGTTCCCTGGATGAGGAGCGGCACCGCGACATTTTCCGCGACCGAGATTGTGGGGACCAGGTGGAATTGCTGGAAGATGAAGCCGATGTGTTTGGCGCGGAAGCGGGTGAGGGCCGGGCCCGACATGGAGTGGAGCGGGTGGCCGAGCACATCGATGGTTCCCTGTTCCACCTTCAGGGTTCCGGCGATGGCGCTGATCAGGGTGGTTTTCCCGCAGCCCGAGGGGCCCACCAGCATGAGGATTTCCCCCTTGTGGGCATCGAGGTTCACCGACTTCAGCACATGGATGCGGCCGGCGCCTTGGCCGAAGTGTTTTTCCACTCCGCGCGCGCGCACGGCGGCCTGGGTCGCGGCGTTGTCCTGCGGATCGTTCATGTGCGGAACACCGCGGCCGGTTCGTGGAGGCTGAGGCGGATGATGCCGAGGGCGGCCGCGAGCATGCAGATCACCTGGACCACGCAGAACACCGCCACCGGAATGATCCACGGCATCACGAAAGGCGGTTGCTGGTTGCGGATGGCGGCGGTGGCGAAGACCGAGACGAAGAGCAGTCCGGTGCCGAAGCCGATGACACCCACGGTCGCCGATTGCAGGACCAGAAGCAGGGCGAGGCGGAGGTTTCCCATGCCCATCGCCTTGAGGGCGCCGAGGTGTTTCAGGTTGTCGAGCACGAAGGCGTAGAAGGTCTGGCAGGAGATCGCCACGCCCACGATGATGCCGATCAGCACGGTGGTGCCGAACGAGATCGGGATGCCGGTGTTGCGGATGTACCACCAGATCGTCGACGTGTTGAAGTCCGCCTTGTTTTTGCCAAAGCCCTCGTTGACGTAGGCGCGCAGGCCGGTTTCCTTTTCGATGGCGGCGGCGGCTTGGGAAGGGGACAGTCCCTTGGCGGGGGATGCGATCACGGCCGAGAGCATTTTGCGGGAAGCGGGCGTGTATTGCAGGGCGCGTTCGTAGGTGGTCCAGACATAGGGCCCGCCGGTGAACGAGCGCCGGGCGCGGCAGATGCCGACCACCCGCGCCTCGAGGTCGTTGATTTCGAAACGGTCGCCCACCTTGATCGGGCGTTGCGGGCTTGCGGCGAGGCGGGTAACGGCGAGTTCGTCGATGATCACCGTGTTGGGCAGGCGGAGGTCGGCGATGGATCCCTCGATCATCGAGGCCGGGGCGCCGGCGAGAGATGCCGAGTCGATCCCGATCAACTGGACGGTTTGCAGCGAGCCGTCGTCGAGGCGGACCCGTTGGATTCCCGAGTAGAGCGGCATGGCCCATTCCACCGCGCCCACCGAGCGGACGCGCGAGACATCCGTATCGCGGAGCGGGTTGGTTTCGTTGATTTGCTCCACCCGTTCCTCCACCACGAAGATGCGTGCACCGACATTGCCGAGGGTCGATGTCGTCCACGACATCAGGCCGCAGAACACCGACATCTGCTGGATCATCAGAAAGGTCGGGAAAAAGAGTCCGGCGACCAGCATCAGGTACTTGGCCGTGTCACCGAACAGCATTTTCAACGCGAGCGAGGTCATCCGGATGGCGGGAGCGTAGCAGGCGGGGGAGGGGCTGCAACGCGGGAGCCCGGAGTTCCGTGATTTTTCGGTTTGCGCGAGGGGGTGGCCGGTCATACTTGCGCCATGGGTGCGCTGGAGAGGTGGTTTTGGTCCGAGGAGACCGGGCAGGCCTTTGCGGTATGCGCCTCCTGTCGCTTTCCCTTGTTGGAGACCGACAGCCCTTGGTTGGTCAACAAGGACTATGCGGGGGGCGAGTGTGTGAGGGAGTATGCCGTGTGCCAGGGTTGCCGGGACCGCTTGGCCGCGGAGGTTTCCGAGGAGTCCAAGGCGGAGGTGAGGAAATTCCTCGAGACCTGTATTGATTGGGAGGCGCGGGTGGAGGAGTTCATGCGCCGTCCCGACGGGTATCGGATCGCGGCATGTGTTTCCTGTCGTCAGCCCCGCGGCGAGTTGGATGCGTTCGGGATTTCCGCGATGTTCGATTCCGGCGGGAATCTGGTGACGGGGCCTTTGCCCTTGTTGATGTGCGGGGTTTGTGCCGGGAGGATGACGGCCGGATTGTGCGGTGAGAGCCGGGAGGCCTGGCGGCGTTTCTTGGAAAGGTGCTTCGGGGACTCCGCCGGCGGGACGGGAGGCTGGGGAATGTTCTGAGGGATCAAGCCTCCGCAAGCGCCTGTTCGAGGGCGTCGGTGATCGAGGAGATCGGCTCGAGTCCGCAGGACAGGCGGATCAGGTGCGAGGATACGCCGCAATCCTCGGCCCATTCGAGTTCGCGGTAATGGGCGAGCAGCACGTAGGGGCAGGCCAGCGAGAACGAGGTTCCGAAGCTCGGGCCTTTGCTCAGGCGCAAGGCGTCGTAGAAGCGCGGGGTTTTCTTCGGGTTTTTCAGGGTGAACGAGAGCAGGCCGCCGTAGCCCCCGTCCGTCCGGCGTGCGGCATCATAGTATTCGCGTGTGGTGAGCGAAGGGTGCCAGACCTCGGCGATTTCCTCGCGGTCGGCGAGCCAGGAGGCGACGGCGGATCCCGCGAGGTTGATGGCTGAGTTGCGTTGCCGGTAGTCGTGCAGGTTCGAGAGGAGTTGTTCCGCGTCAGTCGCGTAGAGCGGGGCGCCTTCGGAGGCGTCGCGTTTCAGCGCTTCGCGCAGGGTGTCTGCGAAGGGGGAGTCCGCGCGCAGCGATGCCGAGCCCGCCAACACATCGCCGCCACCGGAGATCCATTTCGTGAGGCTCGAGGTCAGCACATCGGCAAAGCGCAGTGCCTCCACATTCGCCGGGCCGGTCGCTGAGTCGTCGATCACCAGAGGCGTGGCACCCTCGCGGCAGGCTTTCGCGATCCGCGCGAGGTCGGCGGTGCGCAGCAGCGGGTTGCTGGGGAGTTCGGTGAACACCCCGGCGAATTCCCCTTGGGCGATGCGGCGGAGCGCTTCGTCGAAGGCCTCGCCTTCCGCGCGGTTGAGGTAGGCCACTCCGTGGCCGAAAAGCTCCTGGATCTTGAGGCAATCGACGTACGGGAACTCGATTTGCAGGGTTTTGCGGCCATCGGCAAGGCCGGGTAGCGAGCGCAGCACGGCGGTTACCGCGGCCATTCCGCTGGCGAATACGAACGAGTCCTGCGGGTTTGCTCCGGTGAGGTTGGCCAGGGCTGCGGCAAGTTCCGCAGGGGGAGGGTCCGTGCGCAAGGTGCCGTCGAGCGTGTCGCGGGCCTGGCGGCTGCTGACCACTTCCCCGGCAAAGCGCCAGTAGGCCGTGGCGTCGTCGATCGCCTTGTCCGGGAACACGATCGCCTGGAGTCCGTGGAAGCTGGTGGTGCGCACGGCGCTGCGGGTGCGGCGTTCGATCCAGCGGTGGGCGCGTTGCGCGGCAAGCTTGGTGGGGAGTACCAACACTTGGCTCCCATCCGCCGCCACTTCCCGTTTCGCCTCCGCGAAGAGCCGTTCCACGACCGGATGTTTGAAGAAACGGGGATATCCCGCACGCATGCGGTGAAGCACCTTTTCCCGACCCTCCTCGTAGCCGATCACCGAGTCCCATGTCGGGAGGCAGACAGAGCAGGCATCATCCGAATCGGGCAAAGGACAACCCAGATCGGTCTCCTGCCAAGCCGGGGCGGTTGCGAAGTCGCGGGGCACGGGATCTCCATGGACTTCCGGCAGGACTTCGGCAAGTACGGATCGGGTGTAGGGCGGAGTTCGCATGCCGGGAGCGTGGTTCCACGCATTTCGCGGTTGGTTTCCGGTTGTCATAGTGGTCGTGCGGAGACAACCCCTCCGCCTTTTCGACATGAACCCACCCGACTCCCGTCGCATCCCGACCTCGACCATTGTGCTTCGTTCCCTACTATTCGTGGTTTCCCTTTCCGGTCTTGCCCTCGCGCAACCGGCGCAACCCGATCGATTCGTCGAGCGCTTGCGCCACGGGGCTCATGCGGCACAGGACCGGGTCGACACCGTGTTTCATGACGCCTGTGAGGATATCCGCAGGATGGTGCACAAGGCGGAGCGTGCCGGGAGTCCGGCCGGGGGCGGATCGGTGGATGTCCGTGTGATGTCCGACGGGTTTCGGGTGCGGGTGTATCTGCCGGGGCGCGATGTGTCGCGGACATCGGTCACGATGGAGGATGGAGCGCGTTTGCGGATTGCGTCTCCCGCCGGTGACGGTTTGGTGTTTCAGGAGCAGACGCTCGTGCTCGAAGGTGCGGCGGCCGGAGCGCGTCCCGAGACCGAGGTCGACAAGGCGAGGTACTTGCTCGTCATCAAGGTGCCGGGAACTCCGGTTCAGCCCAAAGGGGTCGGCGAGGCAAGATCGGCCGAGGCGGATGAGGGCTGGCCGCGGGATGTGCTGCGCCGCATGGAGCGGATGCGTCGCGACATGGAGCGGATGATGGGGAATGGCCATGGCCACGGAGCGGAGGGTTTCTCCTTCTTCGGATCCACGATCGACATCAAGGAGGAGGCGAATCGGTATGTCGTGCGGATGGTCATGCCCGACACCGATCTCGAGGGTGTCCGGGTTTCGGTGGAAGGGAAGGATCTGCGGATCGATTCCTTTGCCGCCGGTGGTGGCGCCGCCAGTCGTGGTCGCGGTCAGATGACCCAGTTCCTCGTGTTGCCCGGGGCGGTGGAAGCCGACAAGATCAGGATTGAGCGCGGAGAGGGCGGGATCGAGGTATCCCTGCCCAAGGCCGAGGCGAGGCCTTGAGTGTTGGGATCAAGGGACCACCCGCACCCGGTAAAAGCGCGGGGCGGACGAGCCTCCGCCGATGTGTTGGATCAAGGTTGCCGCGCCGGTTGCCGTCACCGGGGAGCCTACATTCGCCCACGACCCCGGCGCCAGCGAGGGGCTGGTCTCCAATTGGTAGGTTTTCCCGGCAATCGATGCCACCATGACCGACACATCGTTTCCCGAGTTGGTAAGCGAAGAAACGCGCAGCACCGAGTTGGGCGAGAGCGGATTGGTTCCCGCGACCTGTTCCGCGCCGTTGCTCTGACCGTCCTTGTCCGTGTCGAGCGCGCCGTCGAGCACGATCACCGGAACGGAGTTGTCCGAGTACGAACCGGCGACGCCCGCATTGTTCACCTGGCGCACACTTGCGTAGACGGTCGTCCCCGGCGGGACAGTCACCGCACGGGTGGTTGCGGTGAGGCTTTCGTCATCGAGAATGTTGTTTCCGCCGGGCGTGGTTCCGACCTTGATCCTGTAGCCCGAAACTCCGCCGTCCGGATCGGCTGCGGAGGACCAGGAAAACGCGATGTTGTTGCCGATCACCGTGCCGTAGGCATCGGTCGAGGCAGTTGGAGCGGCAAGTTGGGGCGGCGGAGTCACATCGTAGACCTTGAGGAATTGCCCCTCGAAGGGATTGGTCGACCAGGCGGCGACCGAAGTGGGCACACCGGGCAGGCTCACGAAGAAACCGGAGGACTTGAGCTGGGCACCGGTCAGGCCGGGTGCGGGCCAGAGCCACTGTGCGCGGCGTCCGGCCGTGCCGTTGTCCGGATTCTCGTAGGCGGCCAGATTGCGCGCATTGTAGGTGCGTCCGTCCTTGATGCCCAAGAGTGTGGCGAGGGACGAGGGAATCGCGAAGGTATCGCTTTCCTGTGCCGAACGGTTCAGGTTCGAGAATGCGAGCACCACATCCGAGGTTCCCGGCGAGGCGTTGGCGGTCTGGTATTTCGCCACTGCGTTGATCTTCGTGTTGTTGCCGTTGCCGTCGAGGAACCAGCGGTTCGACGAGCGCAGGGCCGGGCTGGCGAGGCGCGCCAGATTGGCGGCGGCGATCACCTTGTAGAGCTGGTCGTTGCCGAAGTCCGTGTCGTTCCAGATCGGCATCATCGAGTTCCAGCGCTTGAAGTGGGGGATCTGCTTGCCGAAGTTCAGTTCGTAGTGGCGGTAGCCGTAGGTGGTGGAGATGCCGAGTTCCTGGCCGGGAAACACCAGCGGAACTCCGTCGACGGTGGCGGACGCGAGGTGGCGGACGACCGACTGCCAGGGGTCCGACATCACCTCCTCGTCGTGCGAGGTGTTGTTGGTGAGGACGAGTCCCTGGCCGAAGGCCTGGCGGCGGGTTTCGAAGATGTTGCGGATCGCTCCCTTGTCCCCGGCGGCCTTGAGCTCGAAGACGATGCTTTCGTTGAGGATGTCGAAGTGGCGCCCGGAACGGTAGGCCACCGGCCTTCTGCCGTCGCCGAGGGCGCCGTCGAGGGTTTCGGCCATCATCACGAAGTTCCATTTGTGCGAGCGCGCGACATTGATGATGTACTCCCAGCATTGCGGCGGCAGGCCTTGGCCGAAGTCGCAGCGCAGTCCGTCGATGCCCGCGTCGTCCCAAGCCCGCCGCTCGGCCTCGGTGAGTCCGGGTTCGGTGGCGCTGTTGCGGTTGCGTCCGGCCGGACGGGTCGACTCGAGCCAGTGCACGGCATAATGGGCGAAGTACTCCCAGACGCGGCGGGTGATGTTCCACTGCCTGCCGCCTTGGGTGAAGTCCGGGTTCGTCCATTCGTAGTTCGAGGCATCGAACCAGTCGCCCTCGTTGAGGTAGCTTGAGCGCTCCGGTTCGGCATCGTACTCGACGAGAGCGTCGTAGCGGCCGAAGTACACATCCTTCACATCGTTCCATTTCCCGAAATCGAAGCGGTCGGGCCCTGCGGCGATCGACGACGCATCGTAGGCCCGTTGGGAATAGTTCCCGTTGCGGGAGAAGAAGCGTGCGTCGCGGTTGCGGATTTGGTCGGCGGGGCTCCATGCAGACTCGCCGTCGCGCTGGAACAGCTGCACGCCCTTCGAGCCGAGTTCGACATCGAACGAGGTGTGGTTGAAGGGGGCGTCGAGCATGATGCCTACGGCCTCCGTGTCGGCGGCGGAGACGAAGTTCCTCCATGCCGTCATCGCCGTGGCGCGGTTCACCGTCTCCGACGATGATCCGTTGTAGTTCACGCTCATCAACGGATTCACCTCGAAGAAATTCCGCACCGCGTAGGGGCTTCCGGGGTCGTAGGGGGTCGAGGAGTTCGGGAAATTCTCCCTGCCGTCGATGCCGTTCGGGTGAATCGGTTGGAACCAGAGCCAGTTGCAGCCGAGGTTTTTGAGGTAGGACAGGTCCCAGCGGTTGTTGGCATTGTGGGCGGCGCCGGGGGCGTTGTGGAGGTCCTCGATGGTCGAGCGGGTCGCGAAGGTGTCGCCGGAGGCCTCGATGTTGAAGACATTGATCTCGTAGAGCGAAATGTCGCGGGCGTTGGCCGGTACGGCCACCACGCAGTGGTCGCGCAGGCCGTACCACTGCCACGCCGACGGGGCATCGGAGGTTCGGAAGCGCGCAGTGGCGCGATAGGCCCCGGTCTTGGAAACAGGAACCGTGATCGTCCATGCTCCGCCGTCGGCCGGCGTCATGTTCATCGGGATGAAATAATGCCCGCTGACCGGATCCGTGTCGGCCGCGGAGTCGGTGACGGTGGTGCCGTCGATTGCGACGACCGCATCCGGATAGCCGTCGTTGTTCCTGTCGGTCGCGGCGAGGTCGCGGCGGTTGATGTTGGTCCAGAGTTCCACATCGGTGACATTGGCGACACCGGGTACGAAGCGGAAGGAGATCGCAGCCGAGGTGCCTGAGATCTCGTCGATGTACACATGGCTCGTGGTGTAGTTCGCGACGCGGTCGGCCGGGTAGCCCGGGGTGGTGACGGTCAGAGTGCCCGCGGCGCGGCAGAGACCTGCGGCGGCCATGGTGGTTGCGAGGATGCGGCAAAGCGGTCTCATGGGTTCTTGCGGATGGTCATGCGGTAGAAGCGGGGAGGCGTGGCGGGCGAGTCGTCGACGGCGAGTGTCGACGGCGCGGCATCCGCGGCGACGGCGACCGGGTCGCCGACATCGGTCCAGGTGGATAGATTCGCGCTGCCCTGCAATTGGTAGGTGCGGCCGGGAAGGGTCGGGAAACTGATGCGGGTGCCGCCGGGGATTCTCGCGAGGACCGGTTTCGGGAACAGGTGGAGATCGCGCACGACGGGGTTCAGGTTCACCAGCCACTCGATCATGTTCGACATCCCGTCCTTGTCGGGGTCGCCGGCGGCACCATTGTCGGGGTTTCCCGATCCGTCGTCGGTATTGCTCAGTCCGTGGAGTTGCTCCCAGTCGTCCGGAAGTCCGTCACCATCCTGATCCGGATCCGGATTGCCCGAGAGCAGTTCGAGTTCGAAGGAAAAGTTCGCGCCCATGCCTTGGACTTCCACCTGTTCGGTGAGTGCTTGATTGCGCATGTTGAAGGTATCGGGTGCGAAGGGCGTGGCGGCGGAGGGAGCGTCGTCGATGGCGAGGGCGTTGACCGTTGCTCCGGACAGCCCTGTTCCCAGAGTGTGCAGAGCCGCGGCGGCCGAGTGGTTGTCGGAGGAGTTGGTGATCGTTTTGGTGCCTGCCTGGATTGCGGCGGAGGTCAGGTTGCGTTGGCCGCTGGCGAGCAGATCCTCCAGATGGGGGGAGAGTCCGAAGCGGATGAAGAGGGATGTCGCTCCGGCACCGAGTGTGTAGTTTGCACGGATGCGTGGTCCCTCTCCTTCCAGGGAGAGGGTCTTGGTGATTCGTCCGTCGGGCGAGGCGAAGGTCCAACCATTGGGACCGGATGCGGTTGCGGTGTAGAGCGCGTTGACCGAGTTTGTTCCGGGTCCGACGACGAACCAGTCCTTGAAGCCGGATGTGCGGTGGGCGCCGGTGCCGCCGGTTCCGTCATCGTGGGAGATGCCTTCCCATTCCGTTTCTTGGTCGCTGAGGGCGGCCAGAGGGCCCGACATTTGATGAAGGGTTCCGTCGGATTCATTGCGTGCCCACGATGCGGTCATGCGACCGCCGAGTGCTTCGAAGACCGCGAACACGCGGGTGTTGCGCAGGATGTATTCCTGTTCGCCGTCGAGATCCACATCGGCGGCGACTGCCTCCGGCGAGGAAGGGGGTGATGCGTTCCATGCCGCGACATGCTTGTAGACCTCGGCGAAGCGGATTTGTGATTGGGCGCGTTTCGAGAGGGAGGAGAGTGTGTTGTAATCGGTGTCCGGAGTCGTGTAGGCGCCGGTGCTGTCGTTGCTCAGATCGTTGTTCGATTGGTTGTGGAGCGCGGTGGAGGCGGTCGCGGCGTGGAGGGAGCTTCTGGCGAGCAGGGAAAGCGAGGCGGGTGTGGAGCCGCCGAGCGAGGAGACCGCGTCCCAGCCGAGGTCGGCGAGCCCGTTGTCCGCCAGCGCCTGCATGCCGAAGCGGCGCGAGGCGGGGAGCGGTGTCCCGGGGCGGATCTCGAAGACTTTCGCGAAGAGCCCCTCTTCCCGGCCCTCCTGTCCGAGGTACCAATTGTCGTAGTTTTCCTGGGTCGCGTGGTCGATCTCGTCCTGGGAAACCTTGGCGAGTGCGGGGGATCCGCGGTCGATGACATACCACGAATCGCCCGCTCCGTCCCGATTGATATCAATTTCCCCGCGGATGATGTTGCCGGGAGTGACCGTGCGGATCCAGGGGCGGTTGGCGATCCAGCGCAGGTTGCGGTCGTAGGCCGCGGCATCGTCGAAGGAGAGGAAGTCCTCCCAGTCGCTCTGGATGATCACCACCTGGTCCTGGGTGCCGCTGCGGGCCTTGCGGTGGAACAGGTTGCGCAGGGGCATCGCGAGTCCGCTGTCGGCATTCTGGAAGCGGTAGCCCGAGGCCTGGTCGTTGATCGTGAAGCAATTCACGCCGTGGAAGCGGTTGATCCGGTAGCCGTCATCGGAGAGGGCGGTGCTGCGGCCCTGCCATTTGAGCAGGTGGCGCATCTGGTCGATGAAGGTGTGGTCGTAGCCGATGGCTGCGATTCCTTGGAGAACGCCCGAGTCCGCGACGCGGCCTGGATTCCAGAGGGTGCGGGAGGAGGGGGCGGTGCCGTAGATCCGGGTGAGCAGGGTGGCGGCGGCGGCGGTGTTGTCGGCATTGAAGGCGTTGGAGAAGTAAGCCAGTTTGTGATCCGCGACGGTGGATCCGGTCAGTTCGAAGAGTCCTTCGCCGAGTGCGTCGGCGATGCTCGTGTTGAAGGTTGGCCCGTCGCGCCATGGTTTGCCTGCGGCGGGGTCGGCGGCGGCCCATTGCAGGGCTGAGGCGAGGGTCGGGGTGATGTGGAGCGTGAGCGGTTGGGCAAAGGCAAGGTGCGCGGCAACGGGGCGGTGGTAGCCTGTCGAGAATCCCGAATTGAGAAGTCGCTGCGTCTCCGCGCCCGGGAGCAGGGGCTGGTGGCCGTGGGCGAGGAGCATGAGTTTGGCCGACTTCCGTTGGTCGGGGTAGAGGCCGGAGCCGTCGGCGCCGATCCAGTTGTAAAGGCGGCCGTTGGTGATGATGTTCGATTGGGCGCTCCAGTACTCATCGGCGAGCCAGTCGTCGGTGATCGTGTCGCGGATGTCGTTGCGTCCGCCGAGGTCGCCGGGTCCCGGGTTTCCGTTGGTGGAGCTGTTGCCGGTGCCGTCGCGGGTGGTGAAGACCTGGAAATTGAGCTTCGAGGAGCCATTCCATCCGGCGGCGGTGAGTGCGGCGCGGCTGATCGAGAACTCGACTGCGTCCAATTCGTGGTTGAAGTAGGCGCGGCCGAAACCGTTCGGCGCGTTCTGGTCGCGCGAGATCACACCATTGGCGCCGGCGAGCGCCTGATTGACCGTGGTGGAGTTCACGCCGGGATTGGTATCGATGTAGACGCGCCCGGCATCCGATTGGTAGCAGGCGATCACCGCCTCCCATTTCATGTTGGTGAGGATGTCCACCTCGTCCGGCAACGCGGATTCCCCCGATGCGGGGTTGCCGGAATCCACCACGACATAGATGTCGAGCGAACCTTCCTCCGCTCCCGCCTTCAGGTCGTGGAAATCGAGGCGGAAATAGTAATTCCCGTCGGCGCCGCCGTCGCGTGCGTAGAAGGCGGTGATGTCGCGCGAGGAGTCGTAACCGTCGTAGCTTTGGTACACATCGCCGCCGCTGTTGTTGGGTCCGTTGCCCTCGAACTCGTCGAAGGAGACGATGTCGTCGCCGGTCCAGTCGGTGAAGGCGTTGTCATTGACGGTGGATCCGTGGGAAACGGGGGTTCCGGGGCCGATGGTGATCGAGTTCGCGGGCGGGGTGGTTGTGGTGTCGGGGACAAGCGGCTTGGTGCCGGCCTGCAATTCCTGGAGATTGGTGAAGCCGTCGTTGTCGGGATCGCCGGCTGCTCCTTGGTCCGGATCGCCCGTGCCGCCGCTGCGGAGGCTGCGGGTTCCGTTGTCGAGCGGATCGAGACCTGAGACCCGTTCCCAACCGTCGGAGAGACCGTCGCCATCCGTGTCGGCCGAGAGCGGGTCGGTCTCCTTCCAGAGCACACGCGGCCATGCATTGGGAGGGAAAGCCGCATCAAGTGCCGTGCGGTTGATGCGGCGGGAGCGGATCCCGGGAAGGTCGGAGCCGGTGAGCAGTCCGCCGTTCGCGGGGTCGGTGAGGTCGAGGGCTTGTGGCGCGGATCCCTCGGCATCGACGCGTTCCAGCGTGAGTTGTCCGTCGAGGTCCTCGTCCTCAGCCCCGTCGGAGGCACCGTCGCCGTCGGTGTCGGGGTTGTTGGGATCGGTTTCGAGGAAAACTGCGTTGGCGGGGAGCGCGGAGGAGTCGACGCGCGAAGTATTGTAGAACACCGTGGGCGAGGCCATCACCGATGTCGCGCTGCCGCTTCCATCGAGCAGGGCAATGTCGACGCGGCCGTTGCGGTTCGTGTCCTCGGGCCCGTCGTCGAGAGAGTCGCCGTCGGTATCGGGTTTCGACGCGTCGGTCAGCGATCCTCCGATCTGGTCGGTGCGGGAGCGGTTGACATCATAGCGGGGGTGGGAGGAATTGTCCGAGGTATTGTATATCGGCGGGTCTGCATCGGCGATGAAGTTCCTCCAACCATCGCCATCGGTGTCGGTCGCGGTGTCCGTGCCGGCGGAGAACGCGGTGCGGATGCCGGCCTCGAGACCATCGGGCATGCCATCGTCATCCGTGTCGGGGCCGACCGGGTTGGTGCGGCCGGCGACGAGCCAGAAGTGCACATCGCCGTTCGTCCAGGTTGCCGAGGCTGTCTCCGGGAGGTCCGCGCGGGTGAGTTCATTCGAGTCGGGCAGCCCGTCGTCGTCATCGTCCTCGTCGTCGGCGTTTTCCAGCACGCTTTGGCGGATCACCACGGTTGCATCGCGGGTGGCTGTGGCGGCGACCGCTCCGGCTTCGGTGAGTCTGGCATCGGCGCGAATGCGGTGACGGCCCGCGGTGAGGTTCGACCATCGGAACTCCCAGGTTTTGGTGGACCCGGCGGAGGTCATTCCGAGTGGTTCGATGCTGCCCCCGCCGAGTTCGGGTGTGACGGTGACGGTGGCGACGCGGTTGTCGGTGTCGACCCGGACCGTGGTGGACCGTTCCCCGGCGGTGGGGGTCAAACGTGCGGGCAGGACGATTTCGTAGGGTCTGCCGTCGCTGCCGACGACGGGCGGGGTGGTGATGGAGAGGAAGGGGCGTTCGCTCGGGCTTGCCAGTACGGAGCGGCTTGCAGTGAGCGTGATGCCGGATCGTTGGTGGCTGACGAGAATGCGGTGGAGGAAATCCGGAACGCCGTTGTAGAGCGAGGGGATCGGGAAGGCGAGGGCGTGGTAGCGGTCGGTTTCGTTGCGTACGATCGAGAAGGCGGAACGGTCCTGTGCCACCGGTTCGGTGAGGTCTCCGCTGGAGTCGATGCGGACGGTGAACTCATTGATCAACTGCGCATCGGATACACCATCGCCGAGATTCTTGCTGAAAAATGCCTTGAGAACATAGTTGTCGCCAACCGTATTGCCGTCCGCCTGCGGATAGGCGACGAAGAGCCGTGTTTCCGGGCCGTTCGTGTTGACCGTGCGTTGGAGCGTGGTGAAATGGCCTGCGGTGTCGGAGAGCGAATGGTCGGTTGACGACGAGATTTCGCGCAGGCGGACGCGGATCACGCCTTGGCCCGATGCCGGGATGTTGCGGTAGTCGAAGCGCCACTCGAGCGGGTAGGGGCTCTGGATCGAGAGTGAGCTTCGGGAGGGGTTGGCGCGCACCCAGGACTGCGTGAGGTTGTCGTCCCAGGTGCCGTTTCCGTTGGTGTCCTCGAAAGGTTCGAACGGATCGCGGATGCCGTTGTTGTTCGAGTCGGTGAAGGGTTCGAAGCCGGTGCCGTTTCCATTGAGCACGCGGGTGTTGGTGTCGTCGTTGGCGGTGTCCGAGTCCTCGATGCGGTACCACACCTCCTTCACCGAGCGGTCGGTGCGCACCACTACGCCGTAGGATTGCTGACCGAGCGTGTCGTTTTGCGCCGGGAAGACGATTTCACCCGCCGGGCGTTGGGCGTCGTAGTAGAAAGTCCGGGTGAAGGTGTTGTAGACCGGCGCCGCATTGCCGCGGTTGAGGAAGGCGCGTGCGCGGACCACATGGAAGCCCTCCTCGAGTCCCGTTTCCCGGTCCCACGCCCATTCGGCGTAGGGTTTGGCGGGATCGGGAATGCGGGCGTAATCATTGTGGGGAAAGTGGCTCACGGTTGTCGCGTTGAAGTTCTCCACGCGGAATTCCGTGAGCATCGACGAGATGCGCGAGACCGCGTTTTGGTCGGCGGGAAACCATGAATTCGCACCGTGTTTGAATATGCCGATCTTGTAGCGCAGCGTCGCGCCTGCTGCGGGTTTCGGCAGATCGGCGGTCATCCACCAGTCGTTGCCGTCTTGGTTGTGACGGAAGAACATTTCCAAGGCGCGCGTCGTTCCTGCGCCGCTTCCGGCCGCGCCCTCCGGGAAGGTTCCGTCGACCGTGTAGTAGAGGAACATTTTGAAGTTCGCTCCCACGCCGTTGGGTTTCGCCCAGACGGAGATTTTGTCCGCACCTTCCGTGTATTGCTTGGGGGCCGCGCCGCCGGGCCAACCGCCCGCCGGTATGCCGCCGACATCGGCAGCGGGGTCGTGATAGAGAAAGGAGGCGATGTCGCCGCCTTGGTTGTTGTAATTGTTTGCGCCGGCGGGTCCGTTGTTGATGGTGAAGGCGCCCGAGCCGATCGTCTTCGAATAGGTTTCCGCGCCCGGGGACCTTAGTTTGTTGCGGGTGGTGTCGACCGCTGCGAACTTTTCCCCGAAGACCCGCTGATGGAAGTCGGCTTGTTCGTAGCCGAGGAAGATGTCGTTGGAGAGTCCGGGCGGGTTGTCGCGTTTCGCGGGATCGGAGCCCGAGTTGTTCAGGTCGATGCCGCCGTCGAGTTTGAGCAGGATGTTTTCCGCCGAGCCGTCGGCGCGGACGCGGAAGCTCAGGTTGGAGCCGTTGGTCACGCGCGGCACCGGCATAGAGTAGCGGCGGTCCGTCGGGTCCGCATCGGGCAGTCCGTAGGGGTTGAAGGCCGGGTCTCCGTCGGGTCCGTCGCGTCGTTCAACCATCACGGTGGGAACGGGGTCGCCGCCGTTTTGGAGGATCTCGATCGACGGTCCGCCTGCGTTTGCCCATGCGGGCGCGGGATCGGGGTTTTTCCACGAGAACACGAAGTATCCTCCGGGAGGCACGATGACCCCGTTGGGTTGGCCGAGGTTTGCGGAGACCTGGCCGCGTCCGCCGCCGGCATCGCCGAGGGTGATGTAGAAGCCTGTGAGGGACTGTCCGTTCGCCGCGGGTCCGCGGGCGTACTGGTAGAGGTGGGCGCCGGGCGGGAAGGAGCTTGAAAAGTTTTGGCCGACTCCGCTTGCGTAGTTGTCGTTGATCATCACGAGGGCGACGGCGGCCGCGGCGTTGTTCGGCGGGTTGTTGCGGCGGTCGATCCGTTCATAGGCCACGAGGTCCGCGCTGCCGCCCCAGGCACCGACTTGGCTGCCGCGCGAGAAGTTCTGGTGGATCTGCATCAGGTTGGGCAGGCGCGGGTCGGCGAACTGGCCGAGGAAGGCGGTGTTCGAGTGGCGCGGGAAAGCGCCGCCGCTTTGGTTGAGCAGCGGTGCGTTGTAGTTGCCGTCGGTGTATACCAGGGGCAGGCCGGCGCGGGTGAAGTAGAACGCGTGTTGCAGTTCGCGGCGGGCGGCGTAGTCGCTGTCGTGGGATTGGGCGTGGGTGACTGCGACTTCCGCGGCCATGCCGCCGGAGCCTGGTTGGTCGAATCCCTGCAGGCCCGAGGAAGGGTTGCCGAGCAGGTTGTTGAAGTTGCTGCGCAGGTCGTTGTCGACCAATCGCATGCCGCGTTCGATGTAGCCGCCGTAGCCGGGTGGTTGGCCGAGGTGTTCGCCGAAGACCATGGCATCGTCGCGTCCGCGTTCCGTATCGAAGACCGAGTCGCGGTGGTTGCCCCAGTCGGAGAATCCGCGCGAGAGGTTGAACTGCGCCTGTACTTGGCCGGTGTAGCCGTAGTTGCTGGAGTCCTTGCCCGCCCCCGAGGCGCCGAAGAAATCGTCGCGGACATGTTTCACCGCGTCGAGGCGCAGTCCGTCGGCGCGGGTGCGGTCCATTTTCCAGCGTGCGGCGCGGTGGAGGAGTTCCTCGACATATTCCGAGTAGAAGTCCGCGTTGGCGGCGAGGAATTGCGGGGTGAGGCCGTTGCCGGGCCCGAAGCCGACATAGGTTCCCTCGTTTCTTGCGTGGGTCTGGCCGGTGGCGCTTGGTTTGTAGCAATAGTACTCCGGGTTCGACGGGTGGCGCAGGAAGCGGATTTTGCGGATGCGTCCGCCTTCCGCCGGTCCGAAGTTGTCGTTCCATCCGCCGGGTTCCTGCGCGATGTCGATCAGGTCGGCGAGGCCGAGGTTCATCACCTGCCATGCATCGCTCCAGTTGCGGGTATTGTCCCATTTGCGGAAGTATCCTTCCTCGGTGATGCGGAGGTGGAAATCCTCGGGAACGAATCCCGGGTAGATGTCGATGGGGGAGAACTCGTCGAACGCCGGTGTGTCGAAGGCGTTGTGGTTCATGATATTGTCGAAGTAGACGCGGATGCCGAAGCGGTGGGCGGTGCGCATCATGCTTTGCAGGTCCGCCTCGGTGCCGTAGCGGGTCGAGACCGTGCCACGCTGGTCCTTGGAGCCGAGGTCAAAGCGGTCCCAGAGGTCGTAGCCGACCGAGAGGCCGCCGCTGGCCTTGGTGGGGGGAGGCAGCCAGAGCGAGCCGTAGCCTGCTTCGGCGAGTTCCGGCATCCGTTCCTCGATTTCCTTCCACGAGGTATTGAAGTACTGCAGCATCGGCTCCCCCCGCGCCGCGGAGAGCAGGGCGGCGGCCACGAGCAGGGTGCGGAGGGCGGATTTCATCGGGTTTTCGGGTTCCGGGCCGGCGGGTCCGCGATACCCGCTTCAGGCACTTTGGCATGGATTGGCGGGTTTCCAAGCGGGATCCCGGGGTCCTTGGTCCGGGCCGGGAGCCGGGGTGGTCTCACCACGAGACCACATCGTCGGATCCGCGGAGAGGGACGATGCTCGAGACGCTTTCGCCGTTCTTGCCCTTTTCCCCGTCCTTGCCGTAGGACCAGAACACATAGGACTCCGAGCGCGGTTTGGTGTCCGTGTATTCGGCGAGACCCCAAGTATAGAGCCGCTTGTCGTTTTGGCCGCCGCTGAACTCCGAGAGGCTTCCCGGGCTGTTGACCGATTCGAAGCCGTTGATCGCCACCATGACTTCACGGCCCCATGGGTCGTAGAGGATTCCGTCGTCGCCGACCCCGGATTTTTTGTCCGCCGCGAAGGGGAATTTCATGTAGCATTGCTGGAGCGGGTTCACATCCCGGGTGGCGAAACTCTCCCCGACATACGGGTAGTCGCGATCTTCGCCCGCGAGTGCGGCGACGAGGAAATCGTTCGAGTAGAAACCGCCCGGATCTCCGTAAATCGTATCCCAGCCCGTATCGCGTTTCGATTTCGGGATCGGCGGCTTTTGGTAGTCGGCCTCGAAAAGGCTGAGCCCCACCTTAAAGTCGCGGAACTGGGCGCTGGCCTTCGATTTGCGGCCTTTTTCGATGTAGCCGGTGGTTCCGACAAAGGCGAACAGGGCGAGCAGTGCGATGATGCCGATCGAGACCAGGATCTCGATCAGGGTGAAGCCGGAGCCACGGCGCGGGAATTCGGGATGGAGAGGGGCTTGTTTCACAGAGACGGAATGTCGGGAAATGATCGGATGGTTGACGATTTCTGCAAGGAAATGCCGTATCCGGGGTTCGCGGCGGCGGAGGGCCGGGGCGAGCGGGGTCCCGTGAGGACGAGCGGGCCGGGAAAGACTTTGCCACCGTGCCCGACCTGTGGCAAATCCCGTGGCAGGGATTGCGGGTTCGTTCGGGGATCGGGGGGGCCGGTGGTTCTGGGGGTGTTTTGCGATGGCCACCGACAGGAAGCAGATCATCCGGTTGACCGCCAAGCGGCTCAGCGGGGCCGTCCGCGCCTTGGCGCGGTCCGAGCAGGGTCCGCGCGCCGCGGTGTTCGCCGCCACGCTGATCGCCCTGATGCTCGGCATCAACGGCCTCAATGTCCTCAACAGCTTCGTCGGCCGCGATTTCATGTCGGCCATCGAGAGCCGCAATGTGTCGGCCTTTTGGTCCGAGGCCCTGCTGTACGCCCTCGTGTTCCTCGGTTCCTCGGTGGCTGCGGCGCTGTACCGCTTCTGTGAGGAGCATCTGGGCATCCTGTGGAGGGAGCAGCTTACCTGGCGGTTGGCGGACGCCTATTTGAGCGGGCGCACCTATCACCGGATGGATTCCGCCAGCGGGGTGGCCAATCCGGACCAGCGGATCGCCGAGGATGTCAAGGCCTTCACCACCACCACGCTGTCGTTCTTGTTGCTCTTTCTCAACGGGAGCATCACCGCGGTCTCGTTTTCCGGCGTGCTTTGGAGCATCAGTCCGATGTTGTTCGCGGTCGCCGCGGGTTACGCGGCTTGCGGGTCCTTGCTGACGATCCTGCTGGGGAGGCCCTTGATCCGCCTCAACTACCACCAGCTCGACATGGAGGCGGATTTCCGTTCCGAGCTCATTCATGTGCGGGAAAACTCCGAATCGATCGCCCTTTCGCACCGCGAGGGGAGGTTCAAGATCCGCCTGCGCAAGCGGCTTGACTCCCTTGCGCGCAATTTCCGGCGGTTGATCGTGGTCAACCGCAATCTCGGATTTTTCACGAACGGCTACAACTACTTCATCCAGATCATCCCCGCGCTGATCATCGCGCCGATGTTCATGGCCGGGAAAGTCGAGTTCGGGGTGATCACCCAGTCGACGATGGCCTTCGCCACCTTGCTCGGCGCCTTTTCTTTGATCGTCACCCAGTTTCAGTCGATCTCCACTTTCACCGCCGTGACCGCGCGGCTGCATGTGCTGACCGAGGCCATCGACAACGCGCAGGAGGAGATGCCCGCGGGCATCCGCTACCGGGATGATGGCGGCGGGGTGTCCTACGAGGCGCTGACCCTGCGTTCGGCGGACGGCACGCGTTTGTTGTTGGAGGGGCTCGACCTGCGGATTCCGCGCGGCGAGCGGTGGTTGGTGGCCTGTGGAGAGGACATGCCCAAGGTTGCGCTGTTCCGCGCCACGGCCGGGGTGTGGGATCAGGGGACGGGTGCGGTGGCGAGGCCGGGGTTGGACGACATCCTGTTTCTGCCCGAGCGTCCGTATCTGCCGCCGGGGACCCTGCGCGATGTCTTGCTGAGATCCGGCCGCGAGTTTGTGACCAAGGATGCCGAGGTGCATGCGGTATTGCGTGAGCTGGGGATCGATCAGGCGGTCCGGCGCGAGGGAGGCTTGGATGCGGAGAAGGATTGGGACGAGGCGTTTTCGATCGGCGAGCAGCATTTGCTTTCGGTGGCGCGGATTTTCCTCGCGGATCCGGTGATGGTGTTTCTTGACCGTCCCGGCAGTTCCTTGCCGCGCGCGGTGGTTTCGGGAATTCTCGACAAACTCGCGGCGCGCCGGGTGGGCGTGGTGGTGCTCGCGCAGGAGGACCGGAGTCACGCCGGGTACGACGGCGTGTTGGAAATCAGGGCCGAGGGGCGTTGGGAGGTGCAGCGGGGTGGTCCGGGCCGGGTGGATGCCACGCATGCCGACTTGAAGGACTTGAGTTGCTAGCGGTGGGCGGAGCGGGTAGACCGGAATCGTGGCTGAAAACAATCGCGAAAGGATCGGCGGCGTGCGGCAACTGGAGGGTCCGGGTGGTTTGGTCTTCCTTGTTCGCGGCGACGGCACCGTGTCGCGTGCCGACTGCGGCGCGGTAATGATCGGTTTGTTTCCGCCCACGGAGGTGGAGGCGGGCCTTGCCAATCTCCATTTGCGGTCGGGCGGATGCAGCCATCCTCTGCTCGGACCGGCGAGCGGATCCGCGGTTTCGTTTGCCGGCGGATGGATGTTCGCGAGCGGGGAATGGCAAGGCATCCGCTACCGGGTTGCGCTCGGCTTTCATCCGGATGTCTGCGCATGGGTCTGGCGCGTGCGGCTTCGGAATGCGGGAGCTTCCGCCGTTTCCTGCGATCTCGTCCTCACCCAGGATGTCGGATTGGCGGTTCCTGCTGCGATTCGTTCCAACGAGTATTACATCAGCCAGTACATCGATCATCATCCGCTTCCTCATCCGCGCTTCGGTTGGGTGGTCGCGTCGCGGCAGAACCAGCCGGTGGGCGGGGCTTTCCCGTGTTTGTTCACGGGCGCGCTTGCGGGCGGGATCTCCTACGCGACCGATCTGCGGCAGTTGTGCGGCACCTCGCTGAGGCAGGCCGGCGGCGGTTTGCTTCCGGCGGGATCGCTGCCGGGCGCGCGCCTGCAGCACGAGCACTCCCTGGTGGCGGTGCAGGGGGCGTCGTATTCCCTCGCGCCGGGGCAGGAAGCCTGCGGCGGTTTTTTCGGTGTTTTCGATGGGAACCATCCTTCCGCCACGGGGCCGGCCGATCTCGCGCGCATCGAGGGAACGGTTTCCTCGTTGCCGGAAATGCCCGCGGAGTCGGCGGGCGAAGGAGAGGGTGCGACACGCTGCGATGCCTCGCTGTTCGTGACCGCGGATCTCCTCGAGGTGGAGGACGGCGGCGGGTCGATGCTTGCGGAGGCTGGCGGCGCGTCCGTTGCGTGGTGTGAGGAAGACGAAGGCCGGATGCTCTCTGCCTTCACTGCCGATGGAGCGCATCTGGTTTTTGCGGAAAAGGAGCGGAGGGTGCTGCGCCCGCACGGCATGATCCTGCGGAGCGGCGGCGCGGACACGCCCGACGAGGCTTCGCTGACCTCGACCGTATGGATGGGCGGCGTGTTCCACTCGATGATCACCCAGGGGCATGTCGGGATCAACCGGATGCTCTCCACCGTGCGCGGGTATCTCGGCTGTTTCCGAAGTCACGGGATGCGGGTGTTCGTCGAGACCGATCGTGGTTGGCGCTTGCTGGGCATGCCCTCGTGGTTCGTGATGCGTCCGTCGGGCTGCCGCTGGGGATACCGGCACGAGGGCGGAACGATCGAGATGGCCTCTGCCGCGGAACGGGAACATCACCGGCTCTCGCTGCGCATCGAAGTGCGGGACGGACCCGCGCGGCGGTTCCTTGTCTCCCAGCATCTCGCGTTGGGTGGGGACGATGGGCTGGCGGGAAGGATGCCGGAATGGAAACGCACCGAGAGAATTCTAACAGTGCAAGCGCCTGCCGACAGCGATGTGGGGCGGCGTTTTCCCGGCGGCGGTTTCCGGGTCTTGATCGACGACGACAGCGGGCCCTGCGAGGTGGGTGGGGATGGCTTGTTGTATCCGGATGGCCGCGACCGCGGTGCTCCGTTTCTCACCATTCTCACCGCGCCGACGCGTGTCGCCGGATTGCGGATCGAGGGGAACCTCGTCGCGGAGAATCCGTCGCCGCGTGCGGTCGCTGTGCCACCGGGTCTGCTCTCCTGCGAGGCCCCCGCCGGTAGCCCGTGGGGCGAACCGATGGCGCGCTGGGTGCCGTATTTGCCGTGGTTGGTCCAGAACGCGCTCGTGCACTGCCTTTCGCCGCGCGGGCTCGAGCAGTTTTCCGGTGGCGGTTGGGGAACGCGGGATGTGTGCCAGGGTCCGGCGGAACTGTGGAGCGGTTTGGGTCGTTTTGCTCCGCTGCGCGACATCCTGCTGCGGGTATTCCGCCAGCAGAACCCGGACGGGGACTGGCCGCAATGGTTCATGTTCTTCGAGCGGGAGGCCGGCATTCGTCCGCCTGACTCGCACGGGGACATCGTGTTCTGGCCCTTGCTCGCGCTCGGGCAGTATCTCGCGGCCACCGGTGACGCGTCGTTGTGGGATGCCGAGGTGCCCTTCGCCGCCGCCGACGGAAGTGCGCACGCGCCCGGACCGGTGGCGGTTCATGTGGAGCGTGCCCTGCAGTTGATCGCGCGGCGAGTGGTTCCCGGGACTGTGCTTGCCGCCTACGGGCACGGGGACTGGAACGATTCGCTGCAACCGCTGCATCCGCGGATGCGTGAGGAGCTGTGCAGTTCCTGGACCGTGACCCTGCATTTCCAAATGCTGCGTGCCCTTGCCGCCGGGATGCGCCGGATCGGAAGGGAGAAGCAAGCCGCGGATCACGAGGCTGCGGCGGCCGGGGTGCGCGAAGCGTTCCGCGGGCAATTGGTGGTTGATGGCGAGGTGGCCGGCTTGATGCGCTTCCGTGCCGGCGGGTCCGAACCCCTGCTCCATCCGCGGGACCGCGAGACGGGTTTGTCGCACAGCCTGTTGCCGATGATCCACGGCATCATCCAGGGCATGTTCACCATCGATGAGGCGCGGCATCATCTGGTCCTCATTCGCGGGCATCTGCTCGGGGTGGACGGCGCACGGCTCTTCGATCGTCCGGTCCGCTACGCGGGCGGGCCGATGAGCTTTTTCCAACGCGCGGAAAGTTCCAGTTTCTTCGGCCGGGAAATCGGCCTCATGTATACCCACGCCCACCTCCGCTACGCCGAGGCGTTGGCAATGATCGGCGATGGCGAAGGTCTGGCCGACGCTTTGTGCCGGATCAATCCCGCGTCGATGGGAGGATTGGTGGCGGGAGCGATGCCGCGGCAGTTGAATTGTTACTATTCCAGTTCGGATGCGGCGGTGGCGGATCGGTATCAGGCGGAGACGGACTACGCGCGGATCCTGCGCGGGGAGCTTCCGCTCGAGGGAGGTTGGCGCGTCTACTCCAGCGGCGCTGGGATCGCGGTGCGGTTGTTTCTCCAATGCCTGCTCGGCATCCGGGTGGAGGCGGACGCGGTGGTGTTTGATCCGGTGCTTCCGGTTTCCCTCGACGGCCTCAAGGTGCATGTGCAGTTGGATGGATTCGCGCGTGAGGTCGAATACCGCACCGGACGAAGCGGGTGCGGGCCCTTGCGCGTGTGCGTCGGGGCGCGGGAACTGCGCGCAACGAGGGAGGAACACCCGTACCGTTGCGGCGGCCTTCG
>CAZMUK010000012.1:0-35325 GCA_964569415.1 uncultured Luteolibacter sp.
TGCCTCGGCGGCGCGGCAGGAGCAAGTCCCCGCCCAGAGCGCGAGGCCCGTCCAGACGAGGCGGAGGAATGCGGAGTGTGGCTTCATGGTCACCAATCCTTTGCGGGGAGTTTGAACTCGATGCGGCCGGGTGCAACCGGTCCTTTCTCTGAATCCGCATTGTCACCGAGGATGCGTCGCGCGCGCTCTTGCGGCGTCTCCTCCGTGCCGGTTTGTCCGTCCTGGTAGGGGGCATCGGGTTCCGTTCCTTTTTTGCGCTCCCTTGGGGATTCGTTGTTTTGTCCGTCGCGCGGGTCCCCCTGCTTGCCGGATTTTTCGGAAGGGTTTTGTTTGCCGTCCTCTCCTTCTCCGTTTTCCGGGTCTCCGTTCTCATCCTCCCTGCCCTTTCCATCGTCGCGGGGTTGTCCTTCTTCTGCGGATGGAGGCGGCATCTTTCCCTCTGTTTGCTCCTTTTCCTCATCGAGAAGTTCGCGGAGGCGCGTCAGGTAGCGCATCGTCAGGTCTCGGTTGCGGGCGGCGGCATCCATGCCGGGACGCAGGGCGAGGGCCGAGCGATTGTGTCGCACTCCGTCCGACCACTGGAGCACCGCATTGCGGATGCGGCTTTCCCCGGCATCTCCCGATGAGGCGTCCTCGGAAGCCGCGGGTGCGGCGCCTTTGCGGATCCGCGCGAGCAGGTCGCGGAACTCATTGTCGAAGTCCTCCATGCGCGGAGGATTCCCCTCATCCGCCGGGTAAGGTTTGTCGAAGAGCGACTGCCAGCCCAGTTGGAACATGGTGCACCCGAGACCGGAGTGTGCGTGGGCGGCCACCTCCGGATCCGGCGAGAGCAGGGATGCGCTGAAGGCGGAGCGCGCGTGCTTGAAAGCGCCCTCCCGGTAGGCGGCGGATCCTTCACCGAGGCGGAAGCGAGCCGAGCGTTCCGGGAACGGGGACTTTTCCGCGAGGGTGCGGTAGGCCTCGCGCGCCTCGGGAAACTTCCCTTCCTTGAGCAAGGACTCCGTCTCGGTTGTCGGCGTTGCATTTGTTTGTCGGAGAGTCGCTGCCAGCAGCAGCGGGATGAGTGCGGCCTTCGGGACGAGTCTCCGCCAGCGGGTGGCCGCGAGGAACGAGGCGACGAGCAGCACGATGGCCGGGAGCAGCACCCATTGATAGAACTCGAGACTCACTTTGCGTTCCCTGCCCTCGAACTCGAAGGCTTCGAGATCCTTGAGCGAGGAGCCCACCATTGCGGTGATGTCCGCTCCGGATCCGGCTACCGCGAAGCGGCCCTTGGTGCCCGAAGCCAGTTCGCGCATCACATCCGCCTGCAAGCGGCTGAGCACCGGTTTGCCGGTGCGGTCGAGTTTCTTGCCTCCGGGTTCCTCCGGGTCCGGGATGAAGTCACCGTCTTCGGTTCCCACCCCGATCGCGAGGATGTAGATCCCCGACCGTTCCGCGCGGTCGACCAGATCGCTGATGTCGCCCTCGTGCTTTTCCCCGTCGCTCACGATCACCAGCGCGTTGCTTTGCTGACCGGTCTTGCGCAGGGTCGAGATCGCGAGATCCACCGCCTCCGTCAGGTCCGATCCGCCGACGGGGGCCCATTGCTCGTCGATCTGCTCCACCGTTTCGCGGACGGCCGCGTGATCGACTGTGAGCGGGGCGTAGAGGTGCGCGTCGCCGGCGAAGCCGATCAGGCCGATGCGTTCCTGTGGCAGCGCCTCGATGAGTTCGAAGAGCACCGTCTTGGCCTGGGAGAGACGGTCCGGCTTCACATCCTTGGCGCGCATGCTGCGGGAGATATCGAGGGCGAAAAGCACATTGCGTCCCGTGGTTTTGCCGCGGATTGTTTCGCCGTCCGCGCGGGGGCGGGCGAGGGCTCCGGCGAGCAGCGCGCAGGCGGCGAGCAGGAGGGTGAAGGCCGCCCAGTGGCGCCAGCGTCCCGGGAGCAGCAGCAGTGATGGTTCCAGTCGCGGTGCGGCGAGCGCGGCCCAGCGGCGGCGTTGGTGTCGTGCGCGCCACAGGGCCGCCGCCGCCATTGCGGGCAGCAGCAGCAGAACGAAGAGCCAGGCGGGATCCTTGAGGTTCACGGCAGGTTCAGGTGAGGGGCGAGCGGACGAAGAGCAGTGCGGCCCCGAGCGCGGCGGCGAGGGACGGGATCAGCAGCCACGGAAACCATTCCTTGTCCTCGCTGGTGGTAAAGCTCCGCACCTCGGTTTTCTCGAGTCGGTCGATGGTGGAGAAGGTTTCGCGCAGTGACTCGAGGTCCTGAGCCCAATAATGTTCCGCGCCGGTGATTTCCGCGATGCGGCGCAGCGTCGGGAGGTCGAATTCCTGATACGGGTAGCGCATGATGCTGCGGTCCACGCGGCCTTCCTTGGTGCCGATCGCCACGGTGTAGATGCGGATGCCGAGGTCCTTGGCGAGTTCCGCCGCCGCGATCGGGGAGATCTTGCCCGAATTGCTGGCACCATCGGTGATGAGCACGATCACCCGGCTTTTCGCGTCGCGTGCGACCAGGCGGATCGCGGCTTCCGAGATCGCCGATCCGATGGCGGTTCCCTGTTCGCGGATCGTGCCGCGGTTGAACTGGTCGTTGAGCCTGAGGTCGCGCAGGGCACCGCGGAGCCAATCGTGGTCGAGCGTGATCGGGCTGGCGCCGCGGGGTCTGCCGGCGAAGGCGACGAGGCCGATGCGGTCGTCGGGCCGCCGGTTGATGAAGTCCTCCACCACTGCCTTGGCCGCGTCGATTCGTTTCTGGCTTTCGCCGCGGTATTCGAAGTCGGCGATGTCCATCGATAGCGAGAGGTCGAGAGCGATGAGGATGTCGATGCCGCTGGCCGAGCGTGTTTGGAATTGTTCGCGCCACACCGGGCGGGCCATGGCGAGGATGGCGAGGAAGGTGGCCGCGAGCAGCAGGGGAATGGCGAGCGAGCCGCTGGCTTTGCGCACTTGTTTGCCGAGGCCCTCGAGGAGCGGCAGGTTGGGGAAGCGAACGGCGGCGGAGGCTCCGCGGCCGCGGCGCAGGGCGAGCAGCGGAGCCAGCAAGGGGAGCAGCAGCAGCCATGCCGGTTGGCTGAAGCGGAAATGTTCGAGAAGGCCGCTCATGGTTGCGGGCCGTGGTGGAGGGTTTCCAGCAGGCGGGATGCGTCCGCCACCACCTGCCCGGCATCGGCATGCGCCGCTGCCGGGCGGTATTTCCACTGCACGAGGCGCGCCAGTTGATCGCGCGCCTCCTGGCGTGCGGCGGGTGCGAGTTTCGCCAAGGCGTCGGTTCGCGAGGAAAATTCCTCGTGGGTTTCGAACAGCGCAGGATCGCCGCCGGCGCCGCTGAGGTAGTGCCGCAGTGCGAGCGAGCAGCGGGTGGCCGCTTCGCGCGGGTCGGCATCACGGATCGACTCGAGCGCGGCGCGGGCCTGGCGGTAGGCGGCTTTGCGTGCGGCGGCGGGATCCGGTTTGCTTCGGTGCTTGCGGAGGACCGACCAGAGCAGTGCGAGCAGGAGGGCGAGCAGCAGGGCGGCGGTCGGCGCGATCCAGGGGATCGGCTCGGGCAGCAGCGGTTGCACCGGGGGTGGTTCCGCGAGACGGAGCTGGGTGACGTCGTCCGGCATCGGGTTCAGCGCGATCGTTTGCGCGCGCGGCGTTTCATCAATTTGTGGAGTTCGCGCAACGGGTCCGCATCGGTTTGCAGCGTGGCGTGGTCGATCCCGTGTTTGCGCAGCATGCTGTCCATGGCTTGACGGTGGCGAGCCATCCGCTCGGTGTGGATTTCGCGGACGCGCGGGTGGGAGGTATTGATGATCGTTTCCGCGTCCGACTCCGGATCGATCAGCACCACGCGTCCAGCGGCGGGCAGTTTGAGTTCGGCGGGGTCGGAGACCGTCAGGGCGATCGTTTCGTGTTGGCGGGCGAGGGAGGCAAGGGCCTTTTCGCCGGGGAGCGGGTGGAAATCCGAGACCAGCACCACCAGCGAGCGGCGGCGCAAGGTGCGGGTGAGGAAATTGCACGCGTCGGCCACGGAGGTTCCGCGATCGACGGGGCGTGCGGCGAGGATTTCGCGGATCATGCGCAGCAGGTGGCGCGTGCCCTTTTCCGCCGGAAGGAACAGCAGCGGCGCGCCGGCGAAGAGCAGCAGTCCCACCTTGTCGCCATTGCCCAGCGCGCTGAACCCGAGCACGGCCGCCGCCTCGGCCGACACCTCGCGCTTGCTGTGGCGCACGCTTCCGTAGTCGGCCGATCCCGAGACATCCACGGCGAGAATCACCGACATTTCCCGTTCCTCGCGGAATTTCCGCACGAAGGGTTGGTTCATCCGTGCGGTCACATTCCAGTCGATGAAGCGGACTTCGTCGCCGTGCTGGTATTCCCGGTAGTCGTCGAAATCCAGTCCTTGGCCGCCGAAGGACGAGAGGTACTCGCCGGCGAAGGATTCGCGGACCAGACGGCGCGCCTTGAGCTCGAGTCGGCGGACCCGCGCCATCATTTCATCGATCTGTTCCTTGTCCGGCATCCGTCTTGGGCCGCGGCCGATGGTGGGTGCGCGGGGTTCAGGGTACGGGCACATGGGCGAGGATGCGGTCGATGACTGCATCGGTGCCGACCTGTTCCGCCTCTGCCTCGTAGGTGAGGAGGATGCGGTGGCGAAGGACATCGTGGGCCATGTCCTTCACATCCTGGGGAATCACATGCATGCGGCCTTTCATGAAGGCCAGTGCGCGGGCGGTGAGCGCGAGATTGATGGTGCCGCGGGGCGAGGCGCCGGCGCGGATGAGGTTGCGCAGGGAGGGGTCTGCCGTGGCGGGTGCGCGGGTGGCGTGAACGAGATTCACGATGTAGCGCCGGATCGAGGGGTCGATGTGGACCGCGTTGACCGCGTCGCGGGAAGCCGCCACTTGGGCGGGGCTTGCGACCGTGCGGGTGCGCGGGGGCGGAGCCGAGGTGGCCATGCGGTCGAGGATGAGCAGTTCCTCCTCGATCGCCGGGTAGCCGACGGTGACTTTGAGCAGAAAGCGGTCGAGTTGCGCCTCGGGGAGTTGGTAGGTTCCCTCTTGGTCGATCGGGTTTTGGGTGGCGAGGACGAGGAACGGTTCCGGCAGCGGGTAGGAGCGGTCGCCGAGGGTGACCTGGTGTTCCTGCATTGCCTCGAGCAGGGCCGACTGCACTTTCGCCGGCGCGCGGTTGATTTCGTCGGCGAGGATCAGGTTGTGGAAAACCGGGCCGAGCTTGGGGCGGAACTCGGCGGACTGCGGGTGGTAGATCATCGTGCCGAGGAGGTCCGCCGGGAGCAGGTCCGGAGTGAACTGGAAGCGGGCGAAGCTCGCCGAGAGCGAGCCCGAGAGGGCTTTGACCGCGAGGGTTTTGGCGAGACCGGGCACACCTTCGAGCAGGATGTGGCCGTTGCAGAGCAGGCCGACCAGCAGGCGATCGACCAGCCGGTGTTGGCCGACGAGCACGCGGGCCATTTCTTCTTTCACCGCGTGGATCCATTCCATGGAGCCGGAGGGATCCTGCGGAAGGGCGGGGGGCGTACTGGCGGTAGTTTCCATCGGATGTGCGCTGATTGTGGCACGGGGGCAATTCCGTGCAACCCGCAAAGCGGCGGCCGGACCGGGCTTTTTCCAAAAATCCGCCCGTGGCGGAGTTCGCTCAACGCATCAGCAACCGTTCCGCGGCCGTGAGGATCTCCTCGACCGGTGCGAGGCGGCCGATGCCCTCGTAGCCGCAGGCAAGTTGTCCCTCGTCGGGGCCGACGAACGAGCATCCGTCCGCTTCGAGCAGGGCGACATTGCGGCGGGTCGCCGGGTGCTCCCACATCTTCCCGTTCATGGCCGGGGCGATGAGTACCGGAGTTTTGCGCGGCAGGGCGAGGTAGACCGAGCCAAGCGGGTCGGGTGCGAGCCCGTGGGCCAGCCGCGCAATCAGGTCGGCGGTGGCGGGCGCGGCGAGGAAAAGGTCGGCCGAATCCGCCAGCGCGATGTGGCCGGGGCGGGACGGGTCCGACTCATCCTCCAGTCTCACCAGCACCGGATGGCGGGTGAGCGTCTGGAAGGTGAGCGGTGTCACGAAAGCGGTGGCGGCCGGCGTCATCACCGCGCGCACCTCGTGGCCGCGCTTGACGAGTTGCGAGGCAAGATCGGCCGCCTTGCAGGCTGCGATCGATCCGGAGATGCCGAGTACGATGTTCATGGCCGGTGGTTTGAAATGATAAAAAATTTATTATCAATATTGCAGGCGCTCACCGGAGCATGTCCGCCGCCTTGGCGACGGATTCCGCGAGGACGGCTGTCTCGGCCGTGGTGTTGTAGAGCGCGAAGGAGGCGCGGACGGTGCCGGTGATGCCGAAGCGGGCCATGAGCGGCTGGCAGCAATGGTGGCCGGTGCGGACCGCCACGCCCATGCGGTCGAGGAGTGATCCCAGGTCGTAGTGGTGGATCCCCTCGATGTTGAAGGACAGCGATCCGCTGCGGTCGGCGGGTCCGTAGAGGCGGATGCCGGGAATCGGCGACAGCGCCCGGGCTGCGGCGCGGATCAGCCCTTCCTCGTGGGTGCGCAGTGTTTCGCGGTCGGCGGCGTCGAGGTAGCGGAAGGCCGCGGCGAGGGCGATGGCGCCTTCGATATTGGGGGTTCCCGCCTCGAAGCGGAAGGGCGGGTCGTTGTAGGTCGTGTGTTCGAAGGTCACTTCGCGGATCATTTCGCCGCCGCCCTGCCAGGGGGGAAGTTCCGTGAGCAGTTCGCGGCGTCCCCAGAGCACGCCGATGCCGGTGGGCGCGTACACCTTGTGGCCCGAGAACACGAGCAGGTCGGCACCGGTTTTCCGTACATCCACCGGCAGGTGCGCCACCGCCTGGGCGGCGTCGATCAGCACGAGGGCGCCCGCGCTTTTCGCGGCTTGCGTCATCGCGGCCACCGGGTTGACCGTTCCGAAGGCATTCGAGATCCAGGTCAGTGCGAGCACCTTCACCCGTGAATCGAGGAGGGCTGCGAAGGCATCCGCGTCGAGCGTGCCGTCCTCGTGGCAGGGGATCACCCGCAGCGAGGCCCCGGTGCGTTGGCAGAGCATTTGCCAAGGCACGATGTTCGAGTGGTGTTCCAGTGCCGAGATCATCAATGCGTCGCCGGGACCGATGCGGCCGGAGAGGGCGAGAGACGAGGCCGCGAGGTTGATGCCGGCGGTGGTGCCGGCGGTGAAGACCACTTCATCGGGAGAGGCCGCGCCCAGACGGGAGGCAACGCAGGCGCGGGCCTCTTCGAAGGCCTCGGTGGCGAGGCGGGCCAGGTGGTGGGTTCCGCGATGGATGTTCGAGTTGAGCGACTCGTAGTACTCGCGGGACGCGTCGAGCACGGCCCTTGGTTTCTGGGTGGTGGCCGCGTTGTCCAGATACACCAGCGGGCGGCCGCCGACCGTTTGGCCGAGGATCGGGAAATCGTTCCGCAATGTGGCGGGATCGGGCATGGTTGCGCCGCGGACGGCTGCAAAGGGTGGCGCGGGGAGGATGGCCGCGCAACGCCCGATTTCACGATCCCGGCCGAAGTCCCTTGCGGACGGTGCCGGGCCTGTCGTACATCCCGGCCCAGGCGGATGATTTGGCTCAGGAAACTTTTCTCTTTGCGGGGGCAGGTGCATGGCGACCACGAGAAGCCCTTCCTCGAGCATCTGGAGGACCTGCGTTCGATGATCACCCGGATGCTGGTGACCTTGATAGTTTCCGCGGTCGCTTGTTTTGCATTCAGCAACCAGCTCATGGAATTGCTGTTGCGGCCGGTGGACCGCGTATGGGAGCAGCGGATGGTCGAGAGGCTTCCCGCGCAGGGGGAGGCTCCCCGATCGGTGGACTCCGGGACTTGGGGCAGGGCGCAGAAGCTCGACCGCGACACCTCCTCGCTGGATGCGTTGCAGCGGGAGGCCCTTTACGAGGTCCATCCCGACCGGGAATTGGTGTTTCACGCACGGTGTGTCGCTTTGTTGCGCGGCGTGCTGGCGTTGCCGGAGGAAAAGCGTGTTGAGTATCTCGAGGGATTGGGATTGCCCGAGCCGATGTTGCGTCAGGTGATGTCGCTGGCCGAGCGGGATCCCGGGGGCGGCGTGCTGCAGCAGGAATCCATGCGGCGCATGTCCTCGCTGCGCCCGACCGAGACTTTCATGCTCACCATGAAGCTCGCCCTGTTTGCGGGGATCGTGCTTTCGTTTCCCTTGCTGTTGTTGTTCCTGCTCCAGTTCGTCCTGCCGGGGATGCACCGGCACGAGCGCAAGGTCCTGTGGCCGGCCATGCTGATCGGCTTCGGGCTCTTCATCGGCGGAGTCCTGTTTTCCTACTTCGTCGTCCTGCCCGGAGCCTTGAAGTTCTTTTACGAGTACGGCGAAAAGCTTGGCATCGTCAACGAATGGCGGATCGGTGAATACTTATCCTTCGCCACCCAGTTCACCCTTTTGTTCGGCGTCGCCTTCGAGTTGCCGGTCGTGGTCATGGTGCTTGTCAAGCTGGGTCTGCTTGGGTTCGAGATGATGAGCCGCACGCGTTCGTACGCGATCGTCGCCATTTTCATTTTGGCCGCGGTGCTGACCCCGACTCCGGATCCCTTCACGATGCTCGCGATGGCGTTGCCGATGATTCTTTTGTACGAGGCCTGCATCTGGCTGGCTTGGTTCGACCGGCGCAAGGCGCGGCTTGACGAGGAGCGCGAAGCGCGGGAGGCCGAGGAGCGCAGATTGGCGCGGGTGTCGCCGGCGCTGGCCGGCGTGCTTTCCGCCGGGTCGGCCAACGAGGATCCGCCCGCGGAGCCGCATGCGGGTGATGGTGGGGATGAAGCGGACGGATCCGGGTCTGCCGAACCGGTTCCTTCCGCCGAACACGCGGAGGAAACGCAACCTGCGGAGGAAGTCGAGGACCCGCATCCTGCCGACGAAATGGACGACGCCCATTCTGCGGACGACGGGTGGCATGTCGACATGCCGACGCCGGAGATCGAGGACACCTTGGGAGGCATTCCGGTGGATTTTCCCGGCGACGAGGATGGCGGAGGTTCTGCGGCGGATGAGGGGATCTCGTCCGTTTCCGCGGATGCGGAACCGGTGGTTTCCAAGTCGCGGAGTGACGAGGAGCGGTTTGGTGCGTGGCAGGTCGAGCCTGTGGAGGACGAACCCGTGGACGAAGAGCCCGGGATTGTGGATGGCGGTTCCTTTCCGGAATCCGGGCCGGTGCGCGATGGGGAACCGGATGCCGTTGAAGTGCGTGGGCCGGAGGCGCCTTCCGCGGTTCCGCCTGCCAAGAAGCGCGGAGGGCGGCGCAAGCCGCGTTTGGAAACCGGGGAGCTTCCCTTGTTTGGCGGAGAGGATGGAGGAAATGCGGAGGGCGGGGGTGACGGGAAAGGAGCCGGCTCGTGAGCGGGCCGGCGGATTCGTCCGGTGGAATGCGGCGTTCGCCCTTCGCCGGATGTGCGATCCTCATCGCCGCGGGGGCGGTGATGTTGTTTCTCGTTTCGTTTTCGGTGATTTCCCTGTTTCGACAGTATCGCGAGATCGAGCGCTTCACTTCCGACAAGGCGGCGCCGGTTCTTGTCGACGACTCCGCGGGCAGCGAGGCCGTGCTCAACCGGCTTGCCGAGCGTCTCGAGGGATTTCGTCAGCGTCTTGCCGCCGGTGAGGAATGTTCGCTGTCGCTGACGCCTGCGGAGTGCAATCTCCTGATCGCGTCGCGCGAAGAGTTCCGCGATTTCCGCGGCACATTGCGGGTGGCGGACTTGCGTAATGGTGCCTTGCGCATCGAGATCTCCTTTCCGCTCAACGGCATGCCTCGGCTCGCGCGGGAGGGGGAGCCGGGATGGCTGGGTTCCGACCCGCGGTATTTGAACGGGACGCTGGTGGCCAAGCCCGCGCTGTCGGGCAAGGAAGTGGTTCTCGAGATCCTCGACATCAAGGTTCCGGGACGGAGTGTTCCGCGTGGTTTCATCGAACAGATGTCGCCGTACCGTCTTGCCGAGCGGTATCTCGCCGATCCCGCGCTCGGGCCGGCGATGGCGGCTTTGACCCGGATCGAGACGCGCGACGGCGCGGTGGTGTTCTCGCATCGGCCCGGGGATCCCAAGCCGGGAGTGATCAGCGAGGGGCAGGTGGATGCGGGGAGCAGGCGGTTGTTCACCGTGCTCGGTTGGGCGGCCTGCCTGTTTCTGGCGTTTGCAGGCACGGTGATTGTCATGGGGTTGCGGGCGCGTGCGGCGCGGGAAAGAAACCGATGATGCTTGAGGACGATTTCACCTATGTGTTGAGGAAGGCGATGGCCGGCAACGGTTTGTCGGTCGAGGACTGCGCGGCGAGGATCGGTTGTGGTGCGGACGAGGTTTCCTCCTTGCTGCAGGGGCGTTGGGATCCGGCTTTGGCCGGGCGCTTGACGGACTGTCTTGGTCTTGGCGTCTCCGCGATGCGGGAGCATCCGTCGTATGCGCCCCGGGCGATCCTTCCGGGCGGACTGCGACGGCTCGACCTTCCCTTCGAGCAGGACCGGGTCAATGCGTGGTTGTTGGAGACCGATGGTTGCACCGCCCTGTTTGATGCGGGCTGGAGGGCGGAGGATTTGCACCGGGCTCTTGTCGCCGCGGGTGTTTCCGTTCCCGAGCGCGTGTTTCTCACCCATGGACATCGCGATCATACCGGAGGTCTTGCGATGTTTGTCCCGCGTGGCATTCCCGTTCATGCCGCAGGAGGGGAGGGGAATGTGGGCGCCGTTCCCGGCGATCGGGTTCTCTGCGGCGGCTTGTGCGTCAGCGCCTGCGATCTTTCCGGCCATGCCGATCCCGCGCTGGGCTATCTCATCGAGGGATTTCCCGAACCCGTGCTCGTCACCGGCGACGCGTTGTTTGCCGGATCCATCGGCGGCTGCCGCACGCCGGAGAGCTACCGCAAGGCACTGCACTTGCTGAAGCGTGCGCTCGCGTCTCTGCCCGACGCGACCCTCCTGCTGCCCGGCCACGGTCCCGCCACGACCCTTGGGCAGGAACGCCGGAGCAATCCGTTTTTGGCCGGGGGCTAAGAGACCGACAGGCACCCAGGATCCGGAATTTCTGCCGGTTACGATGGAATCCCAGGCCGGGACGGCTGGTTTGTCGGTTCCTCTTTGGTTGGAAATCGTTGATTTTCAGTAAGAAATCGGCATTTCGAACCCTCGAATCCAATTCTTGTTGAAAATCGGTCTCAATTGCTGCAAGTTTCCTGCAGATGCCGGCGGGATTGGCAGAGGATCTGTGCAGGGACAGTGCCGTGACCTTGAGTCGGGCGCGGGTGGGGTGTGATTTGCGGATTCGGATGGTGGAGGGTCCGGCCTGTGGGCGGTTGCGGGACATGGGGTTTTGCGAGCAGTTGCAGGTGAGAAAGCTTGCCGATGGGCGGATCCTGGTCTGCACCCTTTGTGGGGTGAGGATGGCGATCAGCCGTGACTTGGCCGAGCAGGTTTGGGTGGAGGCGGTGGCTTAAAACCGATCGAGAATGGAAGGACCGATGGAGGATCCGGTCATTGCCTTGGTGGGGAGTCCCAACTCCGGCAAGACCACCTTGTTCAACGCGCTGACCGGGCAGCGCCGCAAGGTCGGCAATTATGCCGGTGCGACGGTGGAGATTTGCGAGGGGAGCATGCGCACGCCGCATGGGCGGAAGTTGCGGGTGGTGGATGTTCCCGGGTGCCATTCCCTGCGTGCTGCGTCGCCGGACGAGCAAGTGGCGGTGGATTTCCTGACGGGAGGTGCTTCCGGTGGGCTGCAGCCGGATCTGGTTGTGGCGGTGGTGGATGCTTCGCAGTTGGAGAGGCATTTGCCGCTGGTGGTGGAAACGATCGGGTTGGGTTTGCCGGTGGTGATTGCGCTCAACAAGGTGGATCTCGCGGAGCGGGCGGGATTGCGGTTGGATCCGGCGAAGCTTTCCGAGGAGATGGGGGTTCCGGTGGTGCCGATGCGTGCGGATGCGGGCAAGGGGGTGATCGAGTTGAGGCAGGCCTTGCGTTTTCCTTTTCCCGCGGTCGCCGATCCCTTGCGTGCGGGAGGGACCGCGGTGCCGGATGAGGCGCGGAGGGATTTCGTGCGCAGGGTATGTGCCCTTGCCGCGCGGCGGCCCGGTGCGGAAGAGGTGACCCTCACCGACCGCATCGACCGCGTGGTGCTGCATCCCGTGTGGGGGTGGGTGGTGTTTTTGTCGGTGGTGTTTCTGGTATTCTGGACCTTGTTTCGTTTCGCGGAGATCCCGATGGGATGGATCGAGTCGCTGCAGGACGCGGTGGCGGGTTGGGTGGGCGGCATGATCCCCGAGGGGGATTTGCGTTCCTTGCTGGTGGATGGCGTGGTGGCCGGGGTGGGTGGTGTGGTGGTGTTTCTCCCGCAGATCGTGTTGTTGTTTTTGTTCATCGGCCTGCTCGAGGGTTCCGGCTACATGGCGCGCGCGGCGTTTTTGATGGACGGCGTGATGTCGCGCGCCGGCTTGAGCGGCAAGGCCTTCCTGCCCTTGCTCAGTTCGCACGCCTGCGCGATTCCGGGTGTGATGGCGACGCGCACGATCGATTCCGCCAAGGAGCGGATCGTCACGATGTTCGTGGCGCCGTGGATGAGTTGTTCCGCGCGTCTTCCGGTGTACTTGCTGATTGTCCCGATGTTGTTGCACGAGGACGAGGGCTCGTGGCGTCAGGCGCTGGTCCTGTTTTTCGTCTATGCCGCCGGGATTCTCGCGGCATTCGTGGTTGCGCGTGTGTTGCGCGGAAGGCTTGGTGCGGATCGCGAGGGCGCGGGTCGGTTTCTGCTCGAACTCCCGCCCTATCGTTTGCCGCAGTGGGGCTATGTCCTGCGGCACACCGCCGACCGGGCGCGGGCCTTTCTGGTCAAGGCCGGCACGGTGATCCTCGGGTTGTCCATTTTGTTGTGGGCGGCGCAGACCTATCCCAAGCCCGCCGGCGGGGATGACGCCGACGCGTTGTCATCCAGTTTGCTCGGGCGGGTGGGATCCTTCATCGAGCCGGTATGCGAGCCCTTGGGGTTCGACGGCAGGGTGGGCACGGCCGTGTTGTCCTCGTTTGCCGCGCGCGAGGTCTTCAATGCGTCGATGGCGGTTCTGTTCCGTGCGGAGGACGACGGCAGCGAGGAAGGCGGGCGCCAGCGTCTCCGTGAGCGGATGGCGGAGGCGCGATGGCCCGACGGGCGTCCGTTGTTCACGCCGTTGACCCTGCTGTCCCTGCTGGTGTTCTACATCTATGCCCTGCAGTGCCTGCCCACTTCGGCGGTGGTGGCGCGCGAGTCGGGATCCTGGCGATGGGCGGCCGGGCAGTTTTTCTTCATGAGCGGCTTCGCCTATCTTGCCTCGTTGCTGGTGTATCAGGGCGGGCGTTTGGTCGGGCTTTGACGGGTTGGGAGCATGGAAAGCGGATGGCAACAACTCGTGGCTGCGGGGATCGTGGTGATCGCCGCCATGTGGTGGGTGCGGCATTTGTATCTGCGGGTGCGGGGAGGGCGGGGAGGGGGCTGCGGCAAGTCTTGCGGCTGCGCGCGTCCGCCCTCGCCGCGGGATTCCGGGAAATGAATTGCAGTGGTTGCGGCCGCTTTGCAGGTTTTCCCCATACATGCACCAGCGTCCGCCGAAGAAGTTCCATCCCTTTCCCTTCGCGTACCATCAGGAGATCGAGTTGCGGATCGACTCCCTGACCAATCTCGGCGCCGGGGTGGCGCGGGTGGAGGGCTGGGTGGTGTTCGTGCCTTTCGCATTGCCCGGGGAAATGGTGCGCGCGCGGGTCTACCGCAACGACCGCAACTGTTCGCATGCGGACCTTATCGAGGTACTTGAAGCCTCGCCCGACCGGGTGGAGCCGCGTTGTCCCTTGTTCGGGCGTTGTGGCGGGTGTCAGTACCAGCATCTCGGATACGGGAAGCAGCTCGAATGGAAATCGCGGCAGGTGGGCGAACTCATGGAGCACATGGCCGGGGTCTGTTTTCCGGTGAACCCCTGCGTGGCTTCGCCGCGGGAATGGAACTACCGTTCCAAGATCACCCCGCATTTCGCCAAGCCGCGCGACGGGGTGGTGAGCGAGATCGGGTTTCTCGCGGCAGGGACCAACTCGCGGTTGGTCGATGTTTCCGCGTGCGTGATCGCGATGGACGGGATCAACCGCGCCCTGCCTCGCATCCGCGAAGACATCCGGGCGCGCGGTGCGATGTTCCGGCGTGGTGCGACTCTGCTTCTCCGCGCCTGTGGCGACCAAGTGCTGACCGATGCCCGTGCCGAGGCGGTGGAACGCGTCGGCGGCCTTGAGTTCCGGTTTCTTGCGGGGGATTTTTTCCAGAACAATCCCTTCATCCTCCCTGCGTTCACCGCGTATGTCGCGGATCGTGCAGCCGAGTGCGGTGCCTCGCATGTGGTGGATGCGTATTGCGGTTCGGGGCTCTTCGCCTTGAGCATGGCTTCGCGATTTCAAGCGGTGTCCGGGGTGGAGGTATCCGAAACCGCGGTGGAGCGCGCGCGTGCGAATGCCGCCGCCAACGGGATCGGCAATTGCAGTTTTCTCGCCGCCTCCGCCGAGGAGATCTTCGCCGACATCGCCTTTCCCGCGCGCGATACGGTGGTGGTGATCGATCCGCCGCGCAAGGGATGCACGCCGGGCTTTCTCGGCCAGTTGCTGATCTTCCGGCCGCGGAGGCTCGTGTATGTGTCTTGCGATCCTGCCACACAGATGCGCGATTTGCGCGAACTGCTTGCCGCCGGGTATCGCGTTGCGGATGTGCAGCCCTTCGACTTGTTTCCGCATACCCGGCATGTGGAATGCGTCATGACCCTTGATGATGCCGGACCCGGGACGGGCCCGAATCGCGAATGTGAATAAGCTGTGGAAAGTGACAATATTCCCGGAAACGGGTGCCCGTCGGTGGAACCTTCGGGGTCGCGGCCTGTTTCGAAGTCGTCACTCAACGGGAGGTCCGTTCCCGATCCTCGAGCTCGGGAGCTTGGTGGATTTGGTTCGCTCCGGCGGGGATTTCCGCAGTTTCAAAGCACTGAAAATGAGCAATCGCCAGCGAATTTCCGTTAGGGGGATCCCGAGGCAGGGGCCCGGCAATGTGACGGTTCCGCCCGCCGCTTGATCGCGGGAGGGCATAGGGCGCGAGTTTCCTCCCTCGTGGCTCCGGCGGGTCGGGGTCTTGTGAACAACTTGTGGAAACGGCGGGATTTCTCCGAAGGTTCCGTGCCGGCTTCTCCGGGTGCGGGTGGGGAGGGAGCGGATCTTTTCGCCGATTCCGCTTTACCCGGATCGGGGATCGGCGCACCAAGCCCTCCGCGTCATGGACATTCAGATTGCCTGCCTTTGTGATTACGCCGCCGATCATCACGGCAAGTTGTTCATCACTGGAACATTCGACAGCCTGATGGCCCGCGGTTTGCCGGTGGTGCATCCGTCCTGTTCGTTGGCCCTGCGGTTTTGTTTCACGCAGGAGGACATCGGCCGTCACCGCATGAGCATTACCATCATCAACGAGGACGGGGAGTCGCTTGATGCCGAGCGGATGCCGTTGGAGGCCGAGTTCGATGTTCAGTTCCCGCCGGATCTTCCGTTTTTGAGCCGCAACATGGTTGTGGGGTTGCAGGGTCTGCGTTTTCCGCGCGAGGGGCTCTACTCGGTGGACATCGGCTACGACGGGGAAATCGTCGTGCGTTTGCCGTTGCGGATTCTGCAGGTAAGCGGCCAGCAAGAGGGCGCGGCAGGGTCCGCCTGAGGTTTCAGCGGGCGAGGTCTTCCTGGTAGACCAGTTTGAAGCCGCTTTGGTGGAGGACCGCCACGGCGAACTCGTAATCCTCCACATGCAGGGCGAGGCGGGCATGTCCTCCGGCCGTGGGCATCAGTGCGTACGCGAAGTCCACATTCGTTTCCGCGATCATCAGGGTATCGAGGCATTGCAGCAGTCCCGGTCCGGCTTCGCGGAGGGAAATCACCACCAGTTCGCAGGAGGTGTGAGGGATCCCCTTTTCCATGAACAGCTGACCCGCCGTATCGGGGTCTGAAACCACCAGGCGCGCCACTGTCGCGTCGCGGGAGTCCTGCACGCTCAGGCCGATCACCTCGATCATTGCGCCGCGGAGCAGTTTCACGAGTGCTGCGAGCGCTCCGGCTCGGTTCGGCAGCATGACTGAGAACTGGCGGACCGGTTCGCCGTGGTCGATGATGTGGTCGGTCTGCATGGATGGGTGCCCGGGAGGCCGCGGGAGAACCGGCGGGATCCGATCGGAGCGGCGGCAGGATGGGGCTCCGGCTCCGGCGTGGGAAGGGTATCAGGTGCCCCCCGTTACATCAATTCCCGAATCGGAAGGGGGTTTCGTATGCGGAAGCTCCACGATGGGTTGGCTTGCTGGTTCGGGATTTCCGGTCTTGTCAGGGGTGGCAAGCTCGGATAGTTTCCCGCCGAGCCCGGTTTCCGGGGCTCCAAAGTCCCTTTTCGGTCGATGAAACCTTCGTCCGCGCCCTGATGAGGGCGGGCGTTTCGATTGGTGGTGGCATGGGGCCCGAGGTGGCGGGCTTGCGGGCGGCGGCGCGAGCCGGTCCGATTCCGGCAGGCTGGTTTGTACCGTGAAGAGTCACGGGCCCGCCGCGGCACCAAAAAGCCGAATTGCCGGTCTCGTTCCGGTCTGGCCGGGGGAAAACCCCGGAGCAGCCAGCGCTTCCAGAGCGGAAGCAGCGCGCGGGGCCGGCCGCAATCATGACCCAGACAACACATGTCCAACACAACCAAGTCCCGTCAATCGGGAGGAAGCAGCAGCAGGCGCCGTCGTTCCAGAGGCGGCAGAAACAGAAGCGGAGGCCATGGGGAGCGCGGCAGCGGATCCCGTGGTGATTATGGTGCGGAGCGCCAGCAGGATCTCCGCCCGCAGGTTCCGCGTCCGCCGCGGGGATCGCGTCCGGTCGCCCTGAGTTGGTGGCAGAAGCTCCTCAAGGCGGTTGGTCTCTACAAGGAGCCGGTGGCATCCGCCCCGCAGGCGAGGACCCAGCCGTCGCCGCAGGCCTCCAAGCCCAAGAGCGAGCGGACTGCCAAGAGCAATGTGCGCAACGCGCGGAGCGGAGAGGGATCCCCTTCGTCTGCAGCGGGCGGATCGCGTTCGGAGCGCGAGGGCAAGCGTTCGCGTGGGGGGGATCCCTCCACGGTCGAATCCTCCCGCGTATATGTCGGCAACCTGTCGTACGATGTCACCGAGCAGGACCTCAAGGAACTGCTCAAGGGTGTCGGCAATGTGAGACAGGTCGAGATCGTCTACAACCGCAGTACGCATCGTTCGAAGGGCTACGGCTTCGTGGAGATGCTGGCCAAGGAGGACGCGGTGCGTGCGGTCGAGGTTCTCAACGACCAGCACTTCATGGGCCGGCGTCTCGTGGTGTCCGGTGCCAAGTCGAAGGGCATGGACGAGCGCGACGACCGCGAGGAGGCGCCGGAGCGTTCTCCGCGTCCGGTGGTGGTGGCTCCGCTTCCGGAAAAGACCGCTGCCGATGCCGCCGCCGGGGAACCGGTGGCCGAGGTTTCCGGCGAGGGCGGGGAGCCCAAGAGCCAGGTGGCCTGATCCGCGCGCGGATTCGACAAATCCAGCCCCGTCCGGTTCGTCCGGGCGGGGTTTTTGTTTCGCGCGGCGGCCGGGTGGTTTCGCGTCCCGGGCGGCCGCGTTGTGCGCGACATTCCAAGCTGCAATCCGTCCGTGACTGCCGCGGTTGCTGCGGCAATGATCGCGACAGGATGGGAGCGGGTTCGGATCGTTTCGGCGGAGTGGAGAGGTTGTACGGGCCCGAGGCCTTCGGCCGTTTTGCGGCTGCGCGGGTGATGGTGGTGGGTGTGGGCGGCGTGGGATCGTGGGCGGCCGAGTGTCTCGCTCGTTCGGGGATCGGGTCACTGGTGCTGGTTGATCTCGACGAGATCTGTCTCACGAATGTAAACCGTCAACTGCACGCGATGGACGGGCAGATCGGGCGTCAGAAATGCGAGGCCATGGCCGAGCGGATGCGTGCGATCCATCCCGGCTGTGTGGTGGATGTGGTTCCGAGATTTTTCAACGAGTCGTCTGCGGCGGAAATTCTCGATGGGCGCTTGGATGTGATTTTGGATGCGATCGACAGCACGGCGCACAAGGCCTTGTTGATCGCCGAGGGTCGGGCGCGCGGGATGCGGGTGGTGACTTGCGGCGGTGCGGGCGGGAGAAAGGATCCGACTCGGATTCGCGTGGCGGATCTTGCCCGCAGCGGCAGCGATCCCTTGTTGCAGCAGGTCCGCAGGCGGTTGCGCCGCGACCATGGGTTTCCCAAGGCCTTCGGCGGGACCGTCCAGGAGGACTTCGGGATCGACGCGGTGTTTTCCGACGAAGCGATGGTCACTCTGCCTTGCACGGAAGAAGGTGCATCCGGCGGCAGCCTGCGTCCGCGCTGTGCCACGGGCCTCGGTACGGCCGGTCATGTGACCGGTGCCTTCGGCTTGGTTGCCGCGGGCCGGGTGCTCGAGAGACTCGCGCAGGGATGATCCTCGCGCGGGAGTCGGCGGCCTGCGAGCGGCGGAGGCGGGATTTTCGGGAGGGGGACCCTCTCCGCGCCCACTCCTCGTACCCCGCGTCTCTGCGGTTCCCTGTTCCAGATCCAACCCGGTTCAACAAAGAAAACCTCGAATCCGCAAAGGAAACGGAGAGATTCCGGGGGATGAAAAACGGCTCGCGCCGCGATGTGGATCAGAGACCCTTTTTCGAAAGCCGGGTGCCGGGGGTTGCTCCCTGGCGGGCCTTGAACTTCGGGTTCGATTTGCAGATCACATACACGGTTCCCTTGCGCTTCACGATCTGGCAATCAGCGTGACGGCGCTTGGCGGAGGAGAGTGACGAGAGGACTTTCATGGCGCGGGAAGCGGTTGGGGACGGGGAGGCTACCCGGAAATCTCCTGCTGTAAAGACCTTTCTGATCCCGAGAGAGCGGGATGCTCCGACTTTCCTGAAATTCCGCTTTCCCGAAGCATCCGGGTTTGGTAAGGATTTGGGTGATGAAAATCCTGCGACTGCTCTTGTTGGGCCTGTTTGCCGGGAGCCTTGCTTCCTGCAACACGGCGATCGGGGTGTATCGGGACACCAAGCAGGCCGTGATCTGGACCAAGGACCGGATCCAAGGCAGTGGCGGCGGGGGTGGAGGAGACCCGTACAGCGATCCCGTCTACTGATCCGCAGCCGGCGGGGTCTGCGTGCTGTCAAGCCCGTGGAAACGGGGATTTCCCGTTTCGGGAAATGGTGGTAGGGTTTCCGCGTGACCGTAGCCACCAAGATCACGGTGTTTCGGCTCGCGATGATTCCGGTCTTCGCGTGGCTCGCGTGGTCGTATGGTCGTGGGGCGGCGGCGGGGTCGTCGGATGAATCGCTGCGCGAGTGGGCACTGTTTGTGTTTCTCGCGGCGGCAGTGAGTGACGGAGTGGACGGCTGGGTGGCGCGGCGGTTCCATCAGCGTTCGGATCTGGGGGCTTTTCTCGATCCGATCGCCGACAAGGGGCTGCTGATGACCGCGGTGCTGGTTCTTTCGGTGGGGGCGTGGGGGTTGCCGTGGTGGTTCGTCGGGGTGGTGTTGGCCAAGGATGCGTTGACCTTGTTGGGGATCGGCTACTTGCGGTGGCGGGGTTCTTTGGTGCCGATTGATCCATTGTGGTGGGGAAAAGCCAGCACGGTCCTGCAGATCTTCGCGATCGCATTGGTGATGTGGCGTCCTTCCGGGATTGATGTTGCGTGGCCCTGTGCGGTGGCGGCGGGAGTGACGCTGGTGGCGGCGGTTCTGTACGGACGGGAGGGAGTTCGCCAATGGGCGGGATCGCGGCGTGCGACGGCTTGAGAAGAGGACCCTTGGCTTTCAAGACCCGCTGCGCGCGAGCAGCCAGAGCAGGTCGGCAAGCCGGTTGAGGAAGAGCCGTACTTCCCCGGGCACGGGTTCCTTCTCGTGGAGGCGGAGCACCGCGCGTTCGGCGCGTCGTGCGATGGTGCGGGCGAAATCGAGCGCGGCTTTGGCAGCGCAGCCTTCCGAGCCGGGTCGCGCCCAGTCGTGGAAGCGGATGGTTCCGCTCTCGAGCCGCCGACCCTCCGCCTCGATCCACGCCACATCTTCGGCGTTTAGTCGGGTGAGGCCTGCGTTCGCGTATCGTTCGAGATCCTCCGGGAGGGTGGCGAGCAGTCCCATGAGTCCCACGAGCTTTTCCTGCACGGCATCCACCAGCGGGAGGCCGGCATGCGCCGGAAGGGTGGCGCGTGCGAGGCCGAGTGCCGCGTTGAGTTCGTCGACACAGCCGATCGCCTCGATGCGTGCGGAGGTCTTGGCGATCCTGCGATTGAAAAGCAGGTCGGTATCCCCGTCGTCGCCCCTGCCGGTGATGATGCTCATGGCGGCGAGGCTACGGCGGGGAGAATTCGGTGTCCATCCGGGTTTGTTCGTGTTTGATCGGGGGCATGGGACTGCGGTTGGCGCGGCTGGGCGACGGGCCCGAGATCTTCCATACCCTGCAGGGGGAGGGCATCTCGGCGGGTTGTCCGGCCGTGTTTGTGCGTGCCTCCGGTTGCAATCTCCACTGCCGTTGGTGCGACAGCGATCATACTTGGAACTTCGAAGGGACGCCTTGGAAGCACGACCGGGACGGCACTCCCGGCTATGCCAAGCACTGCAGGGCGGCTTCCGTGTGCGAAGTCGACGAGGCCGAGGTGGCCGCGCGGGTGCTTTCGTATGGTTGTGATCGCGTGGTCTTCACCGGAGGCGAGCCCTTGCTGCAGCAGGAGGCCTTGCTCGGAGTGGTGCGGGAACTGCGCGCGCGCATGCCCGGCTGCGTGTTCGAGGTGGAAACCAACGGCACCCGCATCCCGTCCGACGGACTGCTTCGCGAGATCGGCCTTTTTCATGTTTCCCCCAAGCTCTCGCATTCGGGCATGGGTGCGGACTTGCGGCTCTTTCCGCAGGTGCTTGCGTTCTTTGCGGCACAGGCGTCGGCCTGGTTCAAATTCGTCATCACCACGCATGCGGATCTCGCCGAGGTGGAGGAGTTGTTGCGTTTGCAGCGGATTCCCGCGGGCCGCGTGATGCTCATGCCCGAGGGACGCAGTGCCGCGGAACTCGATGCGCGCGGCGGGTGGTTGGCGGAAGTCTGCAAGGAAGGCGGCTATCGCTACAGCGACCGGCTCCACATCCGTTTGTGGGGCGACCGTCCCGGCGTGTGAGGAGCGGGACGGAAAGACCGGCTCAGGACTTGCGGAGATCCGCCGCCGGCTTGACCTGTTGCCAATCGCTTTCCTCGAGGCAGCAGGGATCCGCCGCAACCATGTGGCCGGGCGCGATCTCGCGCAGCGCAAGGTCCATGCCGACGGTTTCCGCGTAGCGGGGATGGTTCATCCTGTGCCCGAAGGCGCTTCCGGCGGGCGGATTGATGGGCGAAGGAACATCGCCCTCGAGAAGGATTCTCTCGCGGCGGAGTTTCGGATCGCACACCGGCACGGCGGACAGCAGTGCCTTGGTGTAGGCGTGCCGCGGATCGCGGTAGATCGTCTCCGCCGGTGCGCTCTCGACGATTTTCCCGAGATACATCACCGCCACCCGGTCGCTGATGTGCTTCACCACCGAGAGATCGTGGGCGATGAACAGGTAGGAAAGGCCCGACTCACGCTGCAGGTCCACAAGCAGGTTGAGGATCTGCGATTGGATCGAGACATCGAGTGCCGACACCGGTTCGTCGCAGACGATCAGTTTCGGTTTGAGGGCGAGGGCGCGGGCGATGCCGATGCGTTGGCGTTGGCCGCCGGAGAACTCGAAGGGATAGCGCTCCGCCGCCGAGGAGGGCAGGCCCACGCGGTCGAGCAGTTCCGCAACCGCCTTGGCTCGTTCGGCGCGGGTGCCGATGCGATGGATCGCCAGCGGCTCCTCGATGATGCCGCGCACGCTCATCCGCGGATCGAGCGACTCGGCCGGATCCTGGAAGATCATCTGGAAATCCCTCCGCAGGGGACGCAATTCCCGCTGGCCCATCCCGGTGATATCGGTGCCGCCGAAGCGGACCGTGCCGGATGTGGGACGCAGCAGCCGCATCACCGCCTTGCCGAGGGTGGACTTGCCGCAGCCCGACTCACCCACGAGTCCCAGTGTTTCCCCGGCGGCGATTTCCAAGGACACGCCGTCCACCGCGCGCACCGCTCCGGTTTGCCGCAGCAGCACGCCTCCCTTCACCGGGAAATGAACCCGGAGATCGCGTACGGAAAGAAGTGCCTCGTTCATGGTTGCGTCGTGCGGAGGGAATCGGAGCGTGTCACGCAGTGCAGAGTTCGCACATTTCCACCCAATGGCCCGGGGAAATCTCGGTCAGCGGCGGGCGGCCCGGCTGCAGCGGCTCGCGGCCGATCCGCTGGCAGAAACGACAGCCGTGGGAATGGTCGGCGAGGGACGCCACCATGCCCGGAATCGTCGGCAGCCGGGACTTGGACGGGGTATCGAGTGTCGGGATCGACCGCAGCAGGCCCTTGGTGTAGGCGTGCCGGGGATCGGCGAAGAGGACCTCGACGGGCGCGCGTTCCACCACTCGTCCGGCGTACATCACCACCACCTCGTCGCACGATTCGGCGATCACTCCGAGGTCATGGGTGATGAGGATCATCGACATCCCGTTGTCCCGCTGCAGCCCTCCGATCAGGTCGAGGATCTGCGCCTGCACCGTCACATCGAGGGCGGTGGTCGGCTCATCGGCGATCAGCAGCGGCGGGCGGCATGCCAGTGCCATTGCAATCACAATCCTTTGGCGCATTCCTCCGGAGAGTTGGTGGGGATAGTCCATCATCCGGGTTTCAGGCGCGGGGATGCGCACCATCCGCAGCATTTCGGTGGCGGCGTCCCAAGCTTCCTTGCGCGAGAGCTTGGTGTGGAGGCGGAACACCTCCGCCACCTGCCTGCCGATGCGGTGCACGGGGTTGAGGGCCGACATCGGTTCCTGGAACACAACGCCGATCCCTCCGCCGCGGATTTTGCGGATTTCCTGTTCGGAGGCGCGAGCCAGGTCCAAGCCGGCGAAGCGCACATGCCCTCCGAGAATCCGCCCCGAGGGCTGCGGCAGCAACCGCACGATCGACATCGCCGTGACACTCTTGCCGCAACCGGACTCGCCGACGATGCCCAGGGTTTTGCCCTTCGGCACGGAGAAGGAAACCTGGTCAACCGCCCGCAGCAGACCCCTCTCGGTCTCGAAAGAGGTGATCAGACGATCGACCTCGAGAATGGATTCCGCGGGCTCGTTCATGGTCCCTCGTCGGTTGTTTCGGGTGTGACACCGGGTGATGTCCCGGCCGCAGGCGTCTGGCGGTAGACATCGATCACGCGGGTGGATTCCGGGAACGATCCCCCGCCGCGGCGTGCCGCCTCGGTTTCGCGGCGCTTTTCCTCATCGATCCAAAAGACAAAGGACTCGTGGGGGTCGAACACCACCGGCGGGCTGAAACGCATTTCGTTGCAGTCCGGCCAGCGCACCCACCGCCAGGATCCGAGCCTCACGAAATCCACCGAATAGCCGGGCAGGAAAATCGCCTCCTCGCGCATGATGTGTTGCAATTTCCAAGCCGCGTCGCGCAGTTCCCCGGCCGATCGCGCCGAGCGCACCGCCTCGCTGAGGCGGTCGGTGTCCTCCCGTGCCCACGAGAAGATGTTGTTGGTCTGCGGGCGGATGTTTCCCTTCGGATCGCGGGCGTTGGTTGAGTGGAGGAACTGGTGGAAATCCGGCACCGGCGGACCGATGAGCCAACTGCCGAGAGTGATCTCGTGCTGCTTCTGCATCATCTTCTTGTAGGCCACGGTGAACTCCAATCCGTCGAGGCGCAGTTCAAGTCCGCAGGGCCTGCATTCCTCGCGCAGGATCGCGAAAATCCGGTCGCTCATCGGCATCGCCGGATAGGTCACCGCCACCGAAAGGCGGGTGCCGTCGGGCCTGCGCAGGATGCCGTCGGGTCCCTCTTCGGTGAATCCCGCCTTCGCGAAGGCCTCGCGCGCCAGCGGGATCGAGAAAGGCCGCGCGGTGATCGATGGATCGCTGAACTCCACATAGCCCTCGTTGAACGCGTTGAGGCGCTGGTAGTCGCCGCGGAAGAGCTGGTCGATCACCTTGCGCCAGTTCATCGCGTGGTCGATGCCGACGCGCACATCGCGATTGTCGAGCGGGGGTTTTACCACATTGAGATAGAGACCGCGCGGCACCTTCGGGTAGCGGTTGTAGAAGGTGACCCGTTCGATGAACCCGCGGTAGACCGGCTCGGTTTCGGACTTCTCGTACCAGTACTCCGGACGGGTGAGGAAAAAGGTGTCGATCCGGCCCGCGCGGAACAATTCGAAGGCCTTCGATTCGTCGCGAACCACGGTGTGGACGATCTTGTCGGGATTGAACCGGTGGCGGTAGTACTTGCGGTCGCGTGCCCACCAGTTGCGGACGCGGGTCTGGGTGATCGATACCCCCTTGACGATATCCTGCGGGAGCACCTCGTAGGCGCCGGTGGTGGGCGGGAAGCGCCATTGGTAGCGCTCGGTGTAGTCGGGTCCGTACTCCGCGTAGAAATCCGGCGACGAGGGGGTGAGGCCGCCCGCCACCGCGGGAGCGAGGTATTTCGCCTCCGGCAGGGTGACCGAAACCGTCCGTTCTCCGTAGACCCCGATGCCTGCCACTTCCTCGCGATAGTATTGTTTGGCGTAGGGGTTGACCACGAAGTCCGAGGCGCGCAGGTACAGGCTGATTGCGAAATCCCGCGCGCGCACCGGGCGGCCGTCGGAGTAGCGCGCCTCCGGATCGACGCGGAAGAAGACCGTGCGTCCGTCGGCCGAGACCGCCCATTCGTTGGCCAGCGCAGGTATCAGCCGCATTGTTTGCGGGTGGAGGCCCACCAGCGGCATCTCGATCGTGTCGTAAAGCTCGCCGCGGAACGAATTGTTCGAGTTGTCGCCGAAGGGACGGATGGTCGGCGGAAAGGTCTCCATGAATTTCCGGAACACCCCTCCCTTGCGTGCCGCCGGATCGCCGATTTCCGGTTCGTCCATGCCGCGTTCCCAGGCGAGGTCCGCAGGCACCTCCTGTTCGGTGCCGAAGCGGAGATAGTCGCCGATTCCGGTGCGGAACGCGAGTTTTTCGCGTTCGCGGGTCAGTTCGGCGAGCGTGCGGTCCAGATCGGCGGCGGCTGCCCCGGTCGCCGTTTGCCGGGAGGCGTTGGTTTTGCGGATTTCGGCGTCCACTTCCGCGGTTCTCGTCGCGAGCCATTCGCGGATGTGGCGGTTGTACTGGGGTACGAAGGCATCGAAGCCGAGTGTGCGGCTCCGCGTTTCCTGCTTGGGTCCGCAACCGCAGAGCGCCGCGGCGCACGCGGCGGTCAGAGCCAGTCCGGTTGCCATTCCTTGCGTCATCGGTAGTACGTGAATTTTTTCGGATCGAAGGCCTCGCGCACGGCCTCGCCGACGAAGGTGATGAGCACCAGCAGGCCGACCAGCACGAGGAAGGTCGAGGACACCAGCCAGGGGGCGGAAAGGTTCGAGAGGCCGTCGTTGAGCAGGCGGCCCCAGGTGGCGTTCTCCGGCGGCAGGCCGAAGCCGAGGTAATCCAGCGATGTGAGTGCCGAGACGAGGCCGGACATGGTGAATGGCACGAGCGTGACGATGATCGCCACCGTGTTGGGAAGCAGGTGGCGGAACAGGATGCGCGGAGTGCCTGCGCCGAGCACTCGCGCCGCGGAGATGTAATCGCGCTCCTTGTCGCGGTAGGCGGCGGTGCGCATCAAGTAGGTCATGCCCATCCAGCCGAAGAGCACGAGAATCCCGAGCACCACCGGCAGGCCCTTGAAGCGTTCCGGCACCTTGCTTGAGATGATGATGACGACAAACAGAAACGGGATGTTCGAGAAAATTTCGATGAGCCGCTGTGCGACCAGATCGAACCATCCGCCGAAGTATCCCATCATCATGCCGATGGTGATGCCGACGAGGTAGACGACCGGCAGGTAGATGATGGCCGCCTTGAAATTGATCTGGAGTCCGCCGTAGAGGTAGGCGAGCACATCGTATCCTTGGGAGGTGGTGCCCAGCCAGTGGCCCTCGCCCGGCATCGGAGGGGAGGGATGGTAGTACAGGGCGTGCAGGCCGGGATCGGCCGTCAGGCGGAACGCAGCAGCATCCCCTTGGCCGGTGAAGGTTTCCCTCGCGACTTCGCCTTTTGCGTAGTCCGCGCTGTAGACGGGCGTGCCGTCGGCGGCCCAGCCGTCGGCAGGTCCTTGCAGGATTCCGTTGCGCAGAGTGAAGCGGGCTTTGATGAGTTCGCGTTCCCCGTCATGGAACACGGCTGCGAGTCCGAAGTACGGTTTGCGGGATCCGGCTTCCTGCCAGATGCCGTCGCGAAGCAGCAGCGGCCGCGATCGCGGCGGCAGGGTATCGCCGGTGGGGTCGAAGGGAACGGGCGGAAGGATCACCCGCCCCTCTCCGCTTTTTCCGAGGACCCTTTTGAGCCTGCGGTAGTCGACGAAATCCTCCGCGGGTACCCCTGTGAGACCGAGGTCCTTGTTCTTGAGGTCGCGGTCGAGGAAGGCGGGGAACATCCACTTTCCGTGCATGTTCACGGCCAGCGCGCGTTTGCCGACTGCGATTTGGTCGAGCGCGGCGAGTGCCGCAAGCAGGATAAGGATCTGCAGCGACCAGTATCCGCGGCGGATTTCGCGGAAGCGGCGGATGCGCCGTTCGGTGACCGGGTTGCGGCGGCCTCCGCGCAGGGCGCGCGCCAGCAAGGCCACGCCGCAGGCGATGAGGGTCAGGGACGCGAGCCAGCCGAACCAAGGGAAGATCGCATTACCGCTTCCCGAGTGCAGCCAGGGTGACTCCCGGCTTACGCGGAAGAACCAGCGCGCCGTGGGAAAGGCCAGTCCGCCGAGTTCGCCGGCGATGGCGAGCAGTCCGAGGATCAGGGCGCTGGAGCCGGCGAGTCTCATGGTCATTCGAAGCGGATGCGCGGGTCGACGAGTGCCACGATGAAATCCGAGAGCACATGGCCGAGCAGCATCAGGAATGCTGCGATCACGAGCGTTCCCATGATCACCGGTTCGTCGCGGGCCACCACCGACTGGTACTGCAGGAGGCCGAAGCCCTGGATGTCGAACACGCTTTCGATGAGCATCGAACCGCCGATGAAGACCGTGATCAGATCGCCGAGGCTGGTGGCCACCGGGATCATCGAGTTGCGCAGCGCGTGGCCGAACACCGCGCGGCGGAAACCGGCGCCCTTGGCCACGGCCGTGCGCACATAGTCGGCGGCGAGGTTGTCCATCAGGTTGTTTTTCACCATCATGGTCAGCACCGCGAAGGAGCCCACCATGTAGCAGACGAGCGGGAGCGCCGTGTGGTGGGCGAGGTCCTTGACGCGTTCCCAAGCGGGGAGGGTTTCGGAGCCGGGGCTGGCCATGCCGAACATCGGGAACAGGTTCATGCGGGCGCCGAGGTGCACCAGCAGGATCGCGCCCAGCGCAAAGCCCGGAATGGCGTAGCCGACGAAAACGAGCACCGAACTGGCGGAGTCGAGGAAGGTGCGGTGGCGCAGCGCCTTGAGCACGCCCAGCGGCAGGCATACCGCGTAGGTGAGCAGTGCCGTGAGGATGCCGAAGTATGCCGCGACCGGCACTCGCGAGAGGATCATCTCGTGCACCGGATCGTTGTAGACCGTCGAGCGGCCGAGGTCGCCTTGGAGCAGGCCGGAGAGGCGGGTGCGGAACAGCACCGCGCGCGGAGCATAGGGAGGGGTCTCGGTTTGCCCCGGGTTGCGGCGAAGGAAGCGGGCCTTGCGGTCCTCCGGAGTTTCATAGCGGAACCTCCAACCCTCTTGCACTACAGGCAGGCCGCTGTCGGCGAACACCGCAGACGCGATGGCGGCGCCGGATCGTTTCACACGCACCACGCGGCCGTCGCCGCGGAGCACAAGGTCCACCTCGTCATGGGACGCACCCGTTTTTTCGATCGTGTCGCCGCCGGTGTTTCCGAACTCCGCCTTGGAAACCGATGTCTCGCGGGGCACCACGCCGAGCCACTGGCCGTAGGCGGCGAGAATCGGTTTGTTCAGGCCGAATTGTTCCTCGATTTCCTCGAGTTGTTCCTCGCTCAATCCGCCTTGGGATGCGTTGGATCCGGACGAGGCGCGCTTGCCGCCTTGGTCCGCCCCGCGCGCGGCCTCCTGGAGCATGCGGTCCATCGCGCCCCCCGGGACGAAGCGCGTGATCGTGAATACGAGCAGCGTCACCCCGATCAGGGTGGGGGGGATCAGCAGCAGTCTTCGTAGAAAGTATGCCCTCACACGCGCGCAGGCCCCTGTCTATCCCCGTGGTACGCCCATGCAAGCCCCGACTCCCCCTTGTAGCCGCGAATACGCGCGAGTCGCGGTGCTTTGCCCGGAACCGGTTTGTTTCTTCGCGCGTCCGCCCTGCCGCGGGAGCGATGGGGCTTGTCAAGCGGTCCCGTCTTCCTAGGCTGTGCGCCCCGGCGGCGATACGACCCGCGCCGGTTGTTTCCATGAACACCTCGGTTCTCATTCAAGCCGCCAACGAGGCCCGTGGCCTCGCGATCGATGCCGTCCACGCCTGCCAGTCCGGTCACCTCGGCCTCCCGCTTGGTTGTGCCGAGATCGGCGCGGTTCTGTACGGCGGCGCACTCCGTCATTGTCCGGATGCTCCGCGCTGGCTCAACCGCGACCGGTTCCTCCTTTCGGCGGGCCATGGTTCGATGTTCCTTTATTCCTGGCTTCACCTTTCCGGGTATGCGGTGAGTCGCGGGGACTTGCAAAATTTCCGTCAACTTCACTCCCCGACGCCGGGTCATCCCGAGTTCGGGGAAACCCCGGGTGTGGAGGCCACCACCGGCCCGCTCGGCCAGGGAGTGGGTAATGCGGTGGGATACGCGCTTTCCGGCAAGCGTGCCGCGGCCCGCTACAACACGGCAGATCATGTCGTTTTCGATCATCATGTCATCGCGTTGATGGGTGACGGCTGTCTGCAGGAGGGTGTGGCAAAGGAGGCGATCGCCTTCGCCGGGCACAACTCCCTGGACAACCTGATTTTGATCTACGACTGCAACCTCGTGACGCTCGATGCGATGGCCGAGGTCACCCAGAGTGCGGACGAGGCCGCGTATTTCCGCTCGCAGGGCTGGGATGTTGCGGAAATCGATGGACATGATCCGCATGCGGTGGCGGCGGCTTTGTCGGAGGCAAAGTCCGCGGACAACGGTCGGCCGAAGGTGATCATTGCGCGGACCTTGATCGGCAAGGGCATTGCCGAGGTGGCGGGAACCGCCAAGGCCCATGGCGAAGGCGGGGCCAAGTTCGCGGAGTCGGCGCGTGCCGGGCTGGGCCTGCCGGCGGATGAGTTGTTTTTCGTTTCGCCGCAGACGCAGGCCTTCTTCGCGGAGAAGAAGGAGGAGGCCAAGGCCGCCTTCGAGGCCTGGCAGCGCACTTACGATGCCTGGGCCGCCGCGAATCCGGCGTTGGCCGAGGAGTTGTCCGGCGGGCTTGCCAAGGCGGTGCCGGTGGATCTCTCCGAGCGGATTCCCGCCTTCGCGGCGGATTACAAGGATGCCACGCGTTCCGCGGGGAGCGTTGTGATCAATGCGGTGGCGGCGGCGGTGCCGCAGTTGCTGACGGGAAGTGCCGACCTGTTCGGGTCGACCAAGAACCACATCAAGGGTGGTGGTGATTTCTCGAGGACGGAGCCTTTGGGTCGCAACATCTGGTTCGGGATCCGCGAGCACGCGATGGGTGCGATCTCCAACGGCATCGCCTACGACGGGATTTTCCGGCCGAGTTGCGCGACCTTCCTGGTGTTTGCCGACTACATGCGCGGTTCGGTGCGCCTTGCCGCGCTGGCGGGTCTGCCGGTGGTTTACATTTTCACCCATGACTCGGTCGGGGTGGGTGAGGATGGTCCCACCCATCAACCGGTCGAGACCGTGAGCGGTTTGCGGGTGATTCCCAATCTTGATGTGATCCGGCCGGCCGATGCCGAGGAGACTGCGGGAGCCTTTGTGGCGGCGCTTTCGCGCACTGACGGGCCCACCGCGTTGATCCTGACGCGCCAAGCGGTGCCGCCGGTTTCCGGGCTTTCCGCGGAAGAGCGGAGGGACGGAGTGGCCAAAGGGGCCTACATCGTGCAACGCGAGTCCGGTCCCTTGGAAACGATCTTGTTGTCCTGCGGATCGGAGTTGCAGCACGCCCTTGCCGCCGCCGCGGAATTGGGTGCGGGGGTGCGGGTGGTTTCCATGCCGAGTTTTGAAATTTTCGAACGGCAGTCCGCCGCCTACCGGGAGTCGGTGCTGCCCGCGTCCTGCACCCGGCGCGTTGCGATCGAGGCGGGCGTGAGCGGCTTGTGGTGGCGGTATGTCGGCACTGGCGGCAAGGTGCTCGGCATTGACCGCTTCGGCATGAGTGCTCCCGGTGGCACCGCGATGAAGGAGTTGGGAATGACCAAGGAGCAGGTCGTTCTCGCCGCCCGCTGACGGGGAGGGGCGGGACCGTGATTCGCCGTCACCGCGGAAGTTCGGGCAGCACGCTTTCGGAACCATCGTAGGGCAACGAGTCCCAAGGGGTTGCGGCGTCTTGCGTCTGGAGAGGGCGGAAGGATTCCGAGTGGGTATCGACCCGGAATTCGAGTTGCATGATGTCGCGGTTCAGTTCGGCGATCACCGCGCGGAGTTGTTCCTGTTCCTGCCGAAGGGCGGCCACCTGCCCTTGGAGGGCGGCCACCTGCGGATCGGCATCCCGCGAGTTGCGCCGGTAGGGTTCGGGATGGGTCTGGGTCCCCTGCGATGGATTTTCCGGAGTGGTTGGCGGGGAGGGCATTTGCAACTGCTGCCTGCCGTTTGGATTGGAGCGCAAAACAGCATGGGCCACGAGGCCCGACATCGCGATGAGAGCCAGTGTGCAGACGGAGGAGAGGAGTTTCATCGCGGCGGAGTTTCGGGAATTCCCTCGGGTGCGGGCGGTGTGGAGGGGGCGATGTTGGGAAGTGAAACAAGCAAGCGCCGGAGGCTGTCGAGCGTGGCGGAGAGTTCCGCCGCGTCGCGTTGCAGTCCTGCGTTTGAGCGGGCGAGGATGGAGGCGATGGGCTCCGGTTGTTTTCCTCCCGGCCCGGGAGCGGAGCCCGGTTCCTGAATGGCGAACGAGGTAATGCCATCCGCATCCGGAACGAGCACCAGTGGTTTGATGCGCAGGGTGATGCTGCCGCCCGAGGGAAGCGACACCTCCTTGCGGAAGTCGGGAGCTCCCGGATCGCGGACAAGACGCCAGCCCGCAGGAAGTGCGGCGGGCAGTTTCGGCGCGAAGGGAGCGAGGATCCGCATTTCGGAGGGCGCAGTCCTGTGATGCGGGGAGGAAGTTGCCTCGACCATCACTTCCACATCATTCGGCACGGGCGAGGGGGCGGGCACCGGCCGGGGGGGTGCCGCGGTTTGCTTTTCCTGTGTCGGCTGGGCGGTGCGGGATGCGCCGGGCGCCTGCTTCGTCTCCTCGCCCGGAGCCGGGAGGCGCACGATCACATCCTTGGTGAAATTGTCGTTTACCGCGGGTCCCTCTCCCGAGGGCGGGTTTGCTCTTGCAGAGCCGGCGCACCAAAGGCAGGCCGCCATGAATCCCGCGAGACCGATGCGGATTGCGTGACGGGACGGTTTCATCGTTGCGGGGTTTCGAGGGTTACCGACTCCGCGGTGGGTCGGCCCGGTTGGTCCGCCACCGCCTGATTGGCGGGCAGGGATGGGCTGTCCGCGCGCAGGAACGCGGCGGGAACACCCTTGGTCACGAGTTCGTCCCAATCGACCAGCAGCGCCTGTCCCTCTTCCCTGAGGGCTTGCACCTTCGAGAGGTGAGTGACCATCCGGTTGAACAGGGCGCGGGCCTCCTGGGCATCCTTGGCCGTCCAGTGCAGCTTGCCGCTGCGATGGACCACCGGCACTTCAAGGAGGATCCGCCCGAGGGAACCGCCGGGCCCGGCGGCTTCAAGGACATGCTCCACCTGCAGTGAGGTGTTTTCAAATCCGGAAACAGCTTCCGGGCGGTCGCGTTCCGGCAGCACGGGGCGGGATGCTGTCGCGGGGCTGGTGGCGGTAGCAGCCTGCATGGGCGCGCGGGGCTGCGGTTCCTGATATTTTAATGATAGATACAGATAGCAAAACACACCCGCCAGCAGGGTGCTTGCCGCGAGCAGGAGCGGCGAAACGACATGGCCTCCCGGCGGAATGCGGCGATGGGTTTCCTCATTCATCTGGATTCGGGTGCTTGTGCTTTCGCGGTTGCCGGGGCTGCATGGAGGATCTGGGTCTGGTCCGAACGCCCGGGGAATGTGGTGATGGTCAGTCCGGCGCGGGAGAGGCGCAGGTGACGCAGGATTCCGTCCGCATGGCGGAAGGCCTGGAGGCCGGGCAGGACGGCAAGTGAGTCGCGGCCGGGACGGAGCCTGGCGATCCCGTCGTCCCGATAGACTTGGAAAGGTCCGAGCCGGCGCCCGTCGTCGGTGGTCACTTGCACGGTGGAACCGTCGGTGCTGACGCGGAGACGCAGCGGTTTGGAGGGGATGCTCAAGGTTCCCTCCGGTCCCGTCTTTTCGCGGGAGGAGAGCACAAAGTCGCCGTAATACGGAAGGTCCTGTGCCGGGGCATGGGCGGCTGCCAGCAGTGCCAGCGGCACCGTCGGCAACCATTGGCGGATCCATGTCATTCTCCGGTGTCCCATAGCGAGTCCCTCGGGTTTCCGGACGGATCGTATGCCGTGCCCGATCCGTTGTCGACCACGGGAGGAAACACATTCAAGCGGATCGAGAGGGTGCCGCCCTCCAGCGATTTCACCGTGGGAATGGCCGTGGCGCGGTCGGGCAGATAGGGGATGAGCACCGCCGCGGTCAGGGTCGAGACATTCGCGGTGGGGTGGTCGGCGAGGTACATCCGCTGGGCGGTCTGTACATTGCGGAGTTGTTCGGCGGCTTCGCGGCCGAGTTGCCAGGTGCGGTAGGCGCCGCCGGAGTACATGCCGATGCCGGTGAGCACGATCAGAAGCATGATCACGATGGTCATCTCCAGCAGGGTGAAGGCGGCGCGTGTGCGGTGTTTCCGGGCTGTCGAGGCGGTGTTCATGGCTCAGAATGCGGATTCGCGGATTTCCTGGAACATTTTCCGGATGTCGGGCCGCGCCGCAAACCAGAGCACGCCCTTCACGAGCATGGCGACGGCGGCCATGCCGATGGCGATCCAGACCAACCGCCAGGTAAACGACCGGTTTTGCGGCGAGATGAGCGGGACGAACCAGTCCTTGCGGTCGACCACATCGGTCGAGAACATCATGTTCGAATCGCGCAGGTGGCTGACGAACGAGTCCGCCTCGCGCGGGTTGCGGAACACGAAGAGGTGGCGGAAGCGCGCACCGGGCTGATCGGGGAGGTCGGTGATGCGGGCCTTGGGCGGAAGTTCCTCCGGCAGGCGGAGCGTGCGGATGTGGGTTTCCAGCGTGAAGCGGGAGCGGAGCCAGCGGTCGAGGGCGGTGCGCTGCATGGCCTGCGGGTGTGTTCAGAGTCCTCCCTGCATCATCTTGGGACCCATCATGAAGATCGGCAGGTAGGTGCCGAGGAAGACCGCCGCGATCATCAGCATCGCGATGATCATGACCAGAAAGCCGATGGCCGCGGAGAATGAGGCCATGTGGTTCTGCGTGTCCTCCTCGTACATGTCCGAGAGCATCTCGAGTTGTGTGTCCAGCGAGGCCGAGCGTTCCCCGATGGCGAGCATGTGCACCACCTGCGAGTCCACCGAGGTGAACTTGGCGAATGCTGTCGAGAGCGGCACTCCGGATTTCTCGTATTTGTCCGCCGCCTCGTTGAGTTCCGCGTAATACGGCGTGTTGCGGACGCTGTTGGCGCCGACGCGGATCGATTTGGCAAGGTTGATCCCGTTGGCGTGGAGCAGGCGGATGGTCGAGAGGAAGGTCAACTGGTGGAGGCTGGTCAACAGCAGGCGCAGGAGCCGCCAGCGCGCCATGACCAGTCCGAGGATGAACTGCCTCACCTTGAGCGAGTAGGCGATGGTCACCACCGTTCCGACCAGCACCGCCACCACGAAGGGCCAGACCGCCTTGGTGAAGTGGCTGATCTTGAACGAGAGGGCGGTGACTCCGTCCGCCTTGGCCCCCACGCCTTTCATCATCTCCTCCACCTGGGGCACGATCTTCACCTGTGACACGATGAACGCGCCGATCAGCACCGCGATGATGATGCAGGGCATGAGGGTGGCCTTGCGGATCTGCTTGGAGAAGAACAACTCGCTCTTCAGGCGGGCTCCGAGGGAGTTGAAAGCATGGTGGAGCTGGCCGGCGTCGGAGCCCGCTTGGATCAGCCCCACGATCATTTCGCTGAAGCGTCCGGTACGGCGGAACGCCTCATGGACATTCATGCCACGGCCGATGTCATCGCGGATCTGCAGCAGGGTGTCCGAGAGCGACTTGTCGGGGAGTCCCGCCGCGTAGTATTTGAGCGCGTCGGCGGTGTTGATCTGGGCACGGAGCATCGAGCCGAGGCCCCGGAAGAGGTCGACCATCGCCTTTTTCGGGTACGGCTTTGCCTTGGGGGCGGGCTTGCCCGCCGCGGTCCGCGCGTCGGCGGGTTGGCGCAGGCCGACGGTTCCGGTGGCGGAATCACTAGTCATCGGTGTAAGTCATATCGATCACCTTGCTTACCGCCGCAAGGTCTGTTTTTCCCTCGCGCAGCAATTTCAGGCCGCTGCGGCGTAGGTTCGGCAGCACTCCCTCCTCGGCGATTTTTTGTTCCAGTTCGTAGGGGGTCATCGCCCCTTTCGAGAGCAGGTCGGAAACCTTCGGGGTGATCGGAATGATCTCGAGGATCGCGGTACGGCCGCTGTAGCCCGAGTAGCGGCATTCCGCGCAGCCGCCGTGGTGGGCGGTGAAGAGGGGAAGGTCCGCCCACGAGGCATCGAGCGAAAAGGTCTTGCGGTCGTTTTCCGGGATGCCCTGCGCGTGTTCCTTGCAGTAGGGGCAGAGCAGTTTCACCAAGCGTTGGGCGCAGGCCGCCTTCAGCGTCTGGGCGATCTTCCAGCGTTCGATGCCGAGTTGCTCGAAGCGTTCGATGATCTGCGAGGCGCGCGGAGTGTGGATCGTGGTCAGCACCTTGTGTCCGGTCACGGCCGCCTCGATCGCCAGTTCCGCCGACTCCAGGTCGCGGACCTCTCCCATCAGGATGATGTCCGGGTCCGACCGCATGAAGGACGCGATCATCGGCTTGAACTCCTTGGGGCTTTTCAGGTCGCAGTGGGTGATGCCGGGCACCTCGTC